>RDXA01000342.1 GCA_004292705.1 Sphingomonadales bacterium
CGTGCCCGCTGCATGGCTCGGCATGGGCGGCTGGGCGGGGATCGCGATTTGCTCTGCGATGCTTTTGATCTGGAAGCACCCGCTCGCCGCCTTGGCCGCGCGGGCGATTGCCTTGCCGGGGATGGTGTTCTGCGCTGTGTGCCTTGCCACGGGCTCGATCTGGGGCCGGCCGACGTGGGGCACATGGTGGGAGTGGGACGGGCGGCTGACCAGCATGCTCGTGCTGCTGTTCCTCTACGCTGGTTACATCGCGCTTACCGAGGCGGCCGAACGCGAAGGCTCATCCAGCAAGATTGCCGCGATCTTCGGCATGGTTGGAGCGATCAACGTGCCGATCATCAACCGTTCGGTGGTGTGGTGGAACTCGCTCCATCAGCCGCCCAGCATCACCGCGGGAAAGAGCGCGATCGAGCCGACGTTCCTTATTCCTCTGCTGGTTGCGGTGCTCGGGTTCTCGTTCCTGTTCGGTGCAATCGTGCTGATGCGGATGCGGGCGCTGATTGCCGAGAGCCAGGTCGAAGCGCGCCTGCGTCGCCGAGCGCTGGATGATGACGCGCCGCTCACCGCTGCCCCTGTTTTGGAGCAGGTGTGATGCGCGAGGAACTGAACCAGTGGGACTTCGTCTGGCTCGCCTATGGCGTGGCCGGTCTTGCGCTTGCCCTCCTGATCGTCTGGGCGTGGCGCTCGATGGCGCGCGCCGAAGCGCGGCGCGACGCGACGCGGCGGCGCTGACGGAGAGGCATGCGATGAAGGCCAAGCATCAACGACTGATCCTTGTGATGATCGCGCTAGCTGCGATTGTCGGAGCGGGCCTGCTGGCTGCGTGGTCGCTTCGCAATCAGGCCAACTATTTTTACCTGCCCGAACAGATGGCCGCGACGCCGCCGGAAGTGGGCCAGGCTGTCCGCCTTGGCGGGATGGTGCAAAAGGGCTCGATCAAGACTGAAGCGGACGGGGTTACTGTCAACTTCATGGTCACAGGCAACACGGCTGATGCGATCCCGGTGCGCTACAGCGGCATTCTGCCCGATCTCTTTGTCGAAGGCTCGGGTGTCGTGGCGGAGGGCAGCCTTGGCCCGGACGGCGTGTTCATGGCGAACAATCTGCTGGCCAAGCACGACGAGAACTATGTGCCCAAGGAGCTTGAAGGCATGGGCACCGAGCAAGCCGCAAAGATGGCCTCTGACACGACAGTCGGGCTGCAATAGCGCCGTGACACAGGTGAGAACCAAGCCATGATTGCCGAGATTGGTCTTGCCGCCCTGTGGCTCGCCGCCGCACTGGCCGTGCTTCAGATGGTCTCTGGCGCCTTTGCCCTGCGGGCGAACGAGGGTGAGGTCAATCCGCTGGCGATCTATGCCCGCCCGGCTGCGGTTGTGCAGGCGTTTCTTGCGGTGCTGGCCTTTGCCATGCTGCTGTGGGCCTTTGCGATCACTGACCTTTCGCTGAAGCTGGTGGCGACCAACTCGCACTCGATGAAGCCGCTGCTCTATAAGCTCACCGGCACGTGGGGGAACCACGAGGGTTCGATGCTGCTGTGGGTGGGCGTGCTGGCGCTCTCGGGCGGGCTGCTGGCCGCCTTCGAGAAGCGGCTGCCGGAACGCACCATGGGCGCAACGCTCAGTGTTCAGGGATTTGTGGCGCTCGGGTTCTATGCCTTCCTGCTGCTGTCATCCAACCCGTTCGAACGGTTGCCGGTGCCAGCGGGAGAGGGCAGCGGGCTCAACCCGCTCTTGCAGGACATTGGCCTCGCGATCCATCCGCCCACGCTTTACGCAGGCTATGTGGGGCTGTCGGTCGCCTTCAGTCTGGCGATGGGCGCGCTGCTGACGCGCGAGGTCAACCCCGCCTTTGCGCGAGTGATGCGCCCCTGGGTGCTGGGCGCCTGGGTGCTGCTGACGCTGGGGATCACGGCCGGATCCTATTGGGCCTATTACGAACTGGGCTGGGGCGGCTGGTGGTTCTGGGATCCGGTCGAGAATGCGTCGCTGATGCCGTGGCTGGCGGCAACCGCGCTGATGCATTCGGTCAGCGTGCTCGCCGCGCGCGACGCGCTGCGGACGTGGACGATCATGCTCGGCGTGCTGGCGTTCTCGATGTCGATGCTCGGCACCTTCCTGGTGCGCTCTGGCGTGCTGACTTCTGTCCACGCCTTTGCGGTTGACCCCGAGCGGGGGGCCTTCATCCTCGGGCTGCTCGGTCTCTACATCGGCGGGGCCTTCGCGATCTTCGCCTTGCGCGCTGGCGCGGTGGCCGAAGGCAAGCGTTTCGCCGTTGCCAGCCGCGAAGGCGCGTTGGTGTTCAACAATGTCATGCTTTCCGCAATTCTGGCGATCGTGCTGCTGGGCACGCTTTATCCATTGCTGACCGAAGCCTTTGACGTGCGTGTTTCTGTCGGCCCACCCTATTTCAATCCGGCTTCGGCCATCTTTGCGGTGCCGATGCTGCTGGTCATGGCAGTAGGTCCGCTGCTGCGCTGGAAGAGCGATACGCCCCGACGCCTCCAGTTCGAACTGGCGCTGATCGCGGCGCTGGTGATTGGGGTCATCGGTCTGGTGAGCGTCTTCGGCGAGTTTCCACTGTTGCCGCTGCTCGGGCTGGGGCTGGCAGCGGCGCTGGCGGTGGCGGCGTTTCTGCCATTGCGGGGACGCAAGCTCTCGCGCGTGCCGGTGGCGACCTGGGGCATGGTGATTGCCCATTTCGGCGTGGCTGTGTCGCTGTTCGGCATGGCCTGCGAAGGCGCCTTTTCGCAAGAGCGGCTTGCGGCAGTGGCGCCGGGTGGCACCGAGCAGATCGGCGATTTCACCGTCACGCTCGAAAGCGTCACGCCGGTCGCAGGGCCGAACTGGACGGCCATCGAAGCCCGGCTGGCGATCAGCGACAAGGGCGGTGAGCCGGTGATCCTCAACCCTCAAGCGCGCAGCTTCTGGTCGCCCCCGCAATCGACCAGCGAAAGCGCGCTGCTGACCCGTTGGGATGGCCAGCTTTACGCCGTGATCGGCAATCAGGCCGCGGATGGACGCTGGCAGATCCGCGTGTGGTGGAAGCCTTTCGTGACCTTTATCTGGTACGGCGGGCTTCTGATCGGGTTAGGCGGCGTGCTGGCAATTGCCGGGCGGGTACGGGTCGACGTCAAGCGCCGCCAGGCGAGTGCGAAGGGCGATCAGCGCCGCGCCGATCTCGAGGCGCTTGGGCAGGCCTCACCCGTGCCGGCCGAGTAGCCCCGGGTGTCTGCGCGTCTTTATCTCTGGGTGCCGCTCGCCCTGTTCGCCTTCTTCGCGGGGCTTGCGGCCTTTATGCTGACGCAAGAGAAGAACCAGTTCGTCGAGAGCACGATGATCGGTCAGCCCTTGCCTGACTTCGCTCTCGATCCGGCCTTCACGGGCTTACCCGGAGCCTCCAAGGCCGATTTCATCGGGGGGCAGCCGCGCCTGCTCAACATCTGGGCAAGCTGGTGCCTGCCCTGCATCGCCGAGGCTCCGCAGCTTGAGGCCTTGAAGGCGCAAGGTGCCGAAATCATCGGCATCGCGATCCGCGACCGGCCCAATGACGTCGCCCGTTTCCTTGCCCGCCACGGCAATCCCTATTCCCGGATCGGCAGCGATGCGATCTCCGAGGTGCAGCTGGCGATCGGCTCTTCTGGTGTGCCTGAAACTTTCGTGATCGATGCCAAGGGCGTGATCCGCTATCAGCATATTGGTGATATCCGCCCTGAACATGTGCCGGTGCTGATGGCCGAATTGGAGAAGGCGCGATGATCCGGGCTGTGGCGTCGCTGTTGCTGGCCATGCTGGCGCTTCCCGCGCTGGCGCAGGATTCCATGCCGCCTGCACCCTATGCCTATAACCAGCTCGACGATCCCCGGCTCGAGGCCGAGGCGAGCGCGCTCATGCAGACTTTGCGCTGCCTCAAGTGCCAATCACAATCCATTGCTGACAGCGATGCCCCCATGGCGGGCGACATGCGCCATCAGGTGCGCAGCCGCATTCTCGCAGGCGAAAGCCCGGATGCGATCCGCCGCTGGCTGGTCGCCCGCTACGGTGATTATGTCAGCTACGAACCCGAGGTGAGCAGCACCACCTGGCCGCTTTTCGCGATCCCCGTGCTGGTGATCCTGATTGTCGCAGGCGTGCTGCTGCGGCGGCTCGGCAAGCGCCGGAATGATGCAGGAGAGGCAGCATGATCAGCGGCTGGCTGGCGGTTTTGGCGCTCGCGGGGGCGGCATTTGCGCTTGCGGTATTGCTGCTCAAACTGCCGCGCGATGGCATGACGCTGTTTGCTGCGGTGCTGGTGTTCGGCCTGACGGGCTATGCCTGGCAGGGTTCGCCCGGTCAGCCTTCCGCGCCCAAGGTGGCAGCATCTGCCGCTGGCGGGCAGGGTGAGGCGATGGTCACGGGCCGCTCTGCGCTGTTCAGTCGAACACTGCCGCCGCCCGATTATCTCGTGACTTCCGATGCCTTCGCCCGCCGCGGCCAGTTTGCCGATGCCGCCGCGCTGCTGCAAAAGGGGCTGAAGGACAACCCGCGCGATCTGGAAAGCTGGCTGGCGCTCGGCCTTGCGCTGGTGGGGCATGCCGATGGTTTCGTGACGCCTGCCGCGGTGCAGGCCTTCGGCCGTGCCCGGGCGATCGATCCGGCGCACCCGGGGGCAGAATACTTTCTCGGTTTTGCCTATCTTCAGAGCGGCGAGATTGTTGCTGCACGCAACGTATGGGCTGGACTGGTCGAACGCTCGCCCGCTGATGCACCGTGGCGCGAGGGATTGGAGGCAGAAGTGGCCCGGCTCGATGACATGATTGCTCGGGCGCCAATGCTGCAAGGCCAATGACACGTCGTCACGCCTCCCCGCGACCGTCACGTGTCAAACGGAGCGTCGATATTGCAGGTGCGAACACGCAGTGCTAGGCGCGCCCCCTTGCCGGTTGCGAGTCGTTCTAGCCGGGTGGGCAGTACCGGGGGGATACGGGAAATCCGTTTGATATGAGCAGCACGCCAACACCCGCCGAAGCCACCGCGACCCATAGTCACGGCCACAAGGCTTCAACCGTGACCCTCGCGATCGGCGCAGTAGGCGTGGTGTTCGGAGATATCGGCACCAGCCCGCTCTATGCTTTCCGCGAGACTTTCGCCTCGCATCACGGTGTCCCCGGCATCTTGCCCGATGCACAGCACATCCACGGGGTGCTGAGCCTGGTGTTCTGGTCGATGATGATGGTGGTGACGGTCAAATACGTTCTCACCATCATGCGCGCCGACAATCGCGGAGAGGGCGGGAGCCTGGCGTTGCTGGCACTGATCAAGCGGACATCCGACAAGTCGGGCTGGACCGCCCCGCTGGTGCTGCTCGGGGTGTTTGCGACCGCGCTGTTCTATGGCGACAGCATGATTACGCCCGCAATCTCGGTGCTGTCGGCGACCGAAGGCCTCCAATACATCGTGCCCGGCTTCAAGCCGTGGATCGTGCCGACAGCGGTGGCGATCCTGTTTGGCCTGTTCGCGATCCAGTCGCGCGGGACCGACCGGGTGGGCAAGCTGTTTGGGCCCATCATGCTGACCTATTTCGTGATGCTGGCGACGCTGGGTGTGATGCACCTGTCCGCCAATCCGGCGATTATCCTTGAGACGATCAATCCGATGAATGCGCTGCGGTTCTTTGTGACCGACGGGTTTACGGCCTTCATTGCGCTCGGCAGCGTGGTGCTCGCGGTCACCGGGGCCGAGGCGCTCTATGCCGACATGGGCCATTTCGGGCGCAAGCCGATCGGGCTGTCATGGCTGACCTTCGTGTTTCCGGCGTTGATGCTCAACTACATGGGGCAAGGCGCGTTGATCCTGTCGCAGTCCTCGCCCGAGGCTGCGGCGGCGCTGATCAGGGATCCGTTCTTCCTGATGATCCCCGATGTGGTGCGCTTGCCGGTGATCATCCTCGCACTGCTCGCCACGATTATCGCCAGCCAGGCAGTGATCTCGGGCGCGTTCAGCCTGACCCAGCAGGCGATCCAGCTGGGCTTCATCCCGCGCATGGAAATCCGTCACACCAGTGCAGCGGCCGCCGGACAGATCTATATCCCGGTGATCAACTGGGCGCTGATGGTGATGGTGATCCTGCTGGTGCTGTTCTTCCAGTCATCCAGCAATCTTGCCGCAGCCTATGGCATTGCGGTGACAGGCGCGATGTTCATCGACACGCTGCTGCTTGCTGCGGTGCTGTTCGCGCTATGGCGCTGGCCAGTCTGGAAGGCGCTGCCGCTGGTGATCGCCTTCCTGATCGTTGATGTTGCCTATTTCGGCGCCAACCTCATCAAGGTTCCGCAGGGCGGGTGGGTGCCGCTGCTGATCGGGTTCTTCATCTTCACGCTGCTGACCACCTGGTCCAAGGGCCGCGAGCTGATGCGCGCGAGCATGACCGAAGGCTCGCTCCCGATCGAGATTTTCGCCAAGAGCGCTCAGAACAGCGCGACGCGCGTGCCCGGGACGTCAGTGTTCATGGCCTCGACCAATACCGGGGTGCCCTCGGCGCTGCTGCACAATATCAAGCACAACAAGGTGCTGCACGAACGGGTGCTGATCCTGACCGTAGCGGTGCAGGGCATGCCCTATGTCGACGAGACCGAGCGTTACGAGTGCAAGAACCTGGGCAACGGGTTCTACCGGGTGACGATCAACTGCGGCTTCCTTGAGGAGACCGACGTGCCCAAGCTGCTCGGCACACTGACGCTGTGCGACGGCACCTTCGACATGATGCACACCAGCTTCTTCCTGTCGCGCCAGACGCTGCTGGCCTCGGCCAAGCCGGGCATGGCGATCTGGCGTGAAAAGCTGTTCGCCTGGATGCTGCGCAATGCAGCGAGCGCGATGGAGTTCTTCCGCCTGCCGACCAACCGCGTCGTCGAACTGGGGAGCCAGGTGGAGATTTAGCTCCCGGTGGGCGGTTCGTCAGTCAACGGCTCGTCGCGGCCTTCGAAGCTCAGCCCGTGCTTCAGCAGCATCGGGATCTGGCTGAAGGTGAACAGGAAGGTCAGCGGCAGGAACACCCACAGCTTGGCCCAGAGCCAGCCCTCGAAATCGAGGCTCGCGCGCAGGCCTTCGTTGAGGCCGGCAAGGACGAGGAAGAACACCCCCCAGTTGCGCGACAGCTTGAGCCATCCTTCCTCCGACAAGCCCTCGAAAGCGGCTTCGAGCAGGATCTTCAGCAGCGCCTTACCGGCAAAGAACCCGCCCAGCAGCGCCACACCGAAGCAGGCGTAGATGATGGTCGGCTTCAGTTGCACGAAGGTCGGATCGCCGAAGAAAATCGTCAGGCTGCCAAAGCCCACGATCAGCGCGGTCGAGAACCAGAGCATCGGCGAGACTTTGCCCAGCCGCCACTTCGATACCAGCAGGGCGACCACCGCAGCGAGCATGAAGGCGCCGGTGCCATAAATGATCGCGCCCAGCTCCCCGGCCGGATTGGGATCGGCGGGCGCGTTCAGGCGGTAAACGCCGAGGAACACCAAGAGCGGGCCGTAATCGACTGCGACGCTGATCCAGCTGGAAGCGGCTTTCTTGCCTTCGCTCTCGCTCATCACGCCACTCCGGCAATCACGCGGGCGACCAGATCGGGATCGAAGGGCCGCAGATCCTCCATCTTTTCGCCGACGCCGATGGCGTGGATGGGCAGGCCATATTGCTCGGCCGCCGCCACCAGCACGCCGCCGCGCGCGGTACCGTCGAGCTTGGTCATGATCAGGCCAGTGACGCCCGCGACTTCCTTGAACACATCGATCTGCGAGAGCGCATTCTGGCCGTTGGTGGCATCGAGCACCAGCACGACATCATGCGGCGCTTCGGGATTGAGCCGGCCGAGGACGCGGCGGATCTTGGCCAGTTCCTCCATCAGCTCCTTCTTGTTCTGAAGGCGGCCCGCGGTGTCGACGATCAGCGCGTCGATCCCGGTGTCGGTGGCCTGTTTCACCGCGTCGAACACAATCGCCGCCGGGTCGCCGCCTTCGGGCCCGCGCACGAGATCAACCCCGATGCGGCCCGCCCAGGTGGCGAGTTGGCCGATCGCGGCGGCGCGGAACGTGTCACCCGCGGCCAGCAGCACGCCGTAATCATCCTCCTGGAAGAGGTGTGCGAGCTTGGCGATGGTGGTGGTCTTGCCGCTGCCGTTGACCCCGATCACCAGGATCACCTGCGGGCGCGGGAAGGCCGTGATTTCAAGCGGCTTGGCGACCGGGCGCAGGATCGCAGCGATTTCCTCGCTCACGGCCTCTTTCAGCTCGCGAGTGGTGATTTCCAGCCCGAAGCGCTTCTCGGCGAGGCGCGCGCGGATGCGAGCAGCGGCGGCGGGGCCAAGGTCAGAAAGGATCAGCGCATCCTCGACCTCGTCGAGCGTCGCATCGTCAAGCTTCGCCGTCCCGCTGCTGCTGCCGGGCAGGTTGGCAGCAAGCCGCTCCGACGTCTTGGCGAAGCCGCCGAACAGGCGCTGGGTCCAGCTGGTTTCACTCATACGAGCAGGCCCTCCCTGACCTCGCGCACTGTCACATCGACGATGGCGCCCGGTGCCGTGCCCGGGGGCAGGGCAACGCGGGCATAGTTTGGCGCATAGCCTGTGCCATCGCGTTCGGCGAGCACAGGCAGCGTTTCGCCCACAAGGCTGGCAAGCCATTCCGCGCGGCGGCTCGCCGCGCGGGTGCGCAAGGCGGCGGCGCGGGCCCTGACGACCTCGCGCGGCACTTGCGGCATTTTGGCAGCGGGTGTGCCGGGTCGGGGTGAGTAAGGAAAGATATGGGCATGGACGATGTCGAGATCGTCGATGATGGCCAGATTGGCCTGATGGTGGCTATCGTCCTCGGTCGGGAAGCCCGCAATCAAGTCAGCGCCTATGGTGATATCAGGGCGCAGCACCTTGAGCTGCGCCACCAGTTCGATCGCATTGCGCCGCAAGTGGCGGCGCTTCATGCGCTTGAGGATGAGGTCGGCACCATGTTGCAAGCTGAGGTGCAGATTCGGCATCACCCGCGCCTCGTGCGCCAGCAGGTCGAACAGCAGCGGGTCGATCTCGATCCCGTCCACTGAGGACAGACGCAATCGGGGCAGGGCCGGGAGGGCGGAAAGGATCGCTTCGATCAGCGTACCGAGCCGTGGTGCACCTGCCAGATCATGGCCCCACGAGGTCAGATCGACCCCGGTAAGCACCACCTCCTGCGCGCCCGCCGCAAGATGGGCTTCGACGTCGCGCACCACCTCGCCGACCGACAGAGAGCGGCTCGGACCTCGGCCTTGGGGGATGACGCAGAACGTGCAGGCGTGATCGCAGCCATTCTGCACCGCCACGAAAGCACGCGTGCGGGCCGGGGCGACTGGCGGTGCGCGGCCGGGAATGTTCCAGCTGCGCGGATCGAGCTTGGCGGCGTTGGCGACCAGCCCGTCCACCTCGTCCATCGCGCCGATTTCCGTGCGGTCGATTTCTGCCGCGCAGCCTGTTACCACCAGCCGTGCTGCCGGATGATCGCGGCGCGCGCGGCGGATCGCCTGCCGGGTCTGACGCAGCGCCTCGCCTGTCACTGCACAGGAGTTGACGACGACGAGGTTCGTCTCGCCTGCCAGCATGGCCCGCATCCGTTCGCTTTCGGCGAGGTTCATACGGCAGCCGAGCGAGATGATGTGCGGGGCGTTCAATCCGCAAGCCCGGCTGCGTAGCCGTCCCAGTCGAAGGCACCACGAAAACTCTCCGCCGCCGGGCCGCTCATCAGGATCGTGCCGCTAGGCTCCCACGCGATCACCAGATCGCCGCCGGGCAGAGTGACCCGCACCGGGCTTTGCACGAGTCCGCGCCGGATGGCCGCAACAGCGCTTGCGCAGGCTCCCGTTCCGCAGGCTCTGGTCAGTCCCGCCCCGCGTTCCCATACCCGCAGGCGCAAATGATCCGGTGCCGCAAGGCTTGCGACATTGACGTTCACCCGCTCGGGAAACAGCGGATCGTGCTCGATCACCGGACCCAGCCGGTCAAGCTCGATCGCGTCGACGTCATCGACAAAGAAAATTGCATGCGGATTGCCGACATTCACCGCCATCGGCCCTGCGAGGTTTTCCCAGCCGACGGGCATGGTGAAGGTGTCCATCGCATAGGCCAGCGGGATCGCTGCCCAGTCGAAGCGTGGAACACCCATGTCGACCCGCGCTCCGCCTTCCAGCGGCTCCAGAGTGATTGGCCCGCCGCCGGTTTCGATCACGGCCGCGTCGCCGTGCAGCAGCGCTACCGCGCGCGCGGCATTGCCACAGGCCTCGACCTCGCTTCCGTCCGCGTTGAAGATCCGCATCCTGAACGCGTGAGTATCGCTTGGCTCAAGCAGCACCAGCTGGTCGAAGCCGATTCCCGTGCGCCGGTCACCCAGCGCCCGCGCCATGCCTTCCGTCATCGCCGGTATCGGTGCACTGCGGCCATCGAGCACGACGAAGTCGTTGCCAAGGCCATGCATCTTGATGAAGGGGATTATGTGCGTCACGGCTCGTGCATCTATGCACGCAAGGCCAGCGCGTAAAGTCCCGCACGGTGGGCATCGCGCGTGGAGAAGCTGTCAGGGGCGGGCCGTGCGATAGCGCGCCAGCATGTCCCCGTCCTCGCTGCCTTGCGGTTCTGCGGCATCGTCCCGTTTGCCGCTGAGCTTGCCAGCAGCCTTGAGCCTTGCGCGCACGCCATTGGCATCTTCGGGCTGCCCGTAGAAATAGCCTTGCGCCTTGAGCTTGCCCATGGCCTTCAATGCATTGAGGATTTCCTCATCCTCAACCCCTTCTGCTGTCAGGGGGAGATCAAGCCCACGGCCGAGCGAAACAATCGCTTCGACAATCCGCGAACGGTTGGTCGGCTGCTTCAGTTCGCTCACAAAGCTGCGGTCGATCTTGATCCGGTCGAAAGGCAGGTTGCGCAGCTGTTCGAGACTTGAGTAGCCCGTGCCAAAATCATCGAGGCTGATCTGCACGCCCTGGTTGCGCAGGGACATCATCATCGAACGCACAGTGCCGACATTCTCGTGCAGGCAGCTTTCGGTGATTTCGATTTCCAGCCGGCGCGGCGGGAAATTGGCAGCAACAAGCTTCTTGAGCAACTTTTGGGCGAACCACGGATCGCGCAGTTGCACTGGCGAGATGTTGATTGAGAGCGTCAGGCTGTCATGCCACTCGCACGCATCGACCAGCGCCTGCTCAATCAGTTGTTCGGACAATTCGTTGATGAGACCGATTTCCTCGGCGATCGGCACGAAGATGTCGGGACTGATGAGACCGAGCTGTGGGGAGCGCCAGCGCGCGAGCATTTCGAACCCGACCAAGGCGCCCGTTTGGAGATCGACCTGCTGCTCATAAAAGGGCACGAATTCGCGCCGGGCGAGGCCGCGACGGATGCCGGATTCGATCTCGTTGCGAAACTTCAACTCGCTTTCCATACTGGCTTCGAACCAGAAGTAGCGGTTCCGCCCTTGCTTCTTGGCGTGGTAGAGCGCCATGTCCGCGCGGTGCATCAGGGTGGCCGCATCGGCCTCCACCCCGATCGTTCCATCGGTATCGTGATCGGTGGCAAGTCCGATCGACATGGTCAGCTCAATCGTCACTTCGGGCAGGCGGAAGGGCTCGGCAACGCTTTCGAACAGGCGGATCACGAGATCGTCAATCCGCTCGGCGTGGCCTGAGGGATAGGTCATGACGAAGGCAAACTCGTCGCCACCCAGCCGCGCCAGCCGCGCCTCACGAGGGAGCTGTGCACGGATGCGTTCGCACAACATCACCAGCACAGCGTCGCCGCTAGAGTGGCCGTGTATATCATTGATCTGCTTGAAGTTATCGAGGTCGACCATGCAATAGGCGATGGCTTCGCCCCGCATTGCTGCGCGTGCGCGCAGGTCCTCTGTCGCCGCCAGCATGGCACGGCGGTTCAGACAGTGAGTCAGCGGATCGGTGGCCGCGAGCATCTGGGCGCGCTCTTCGGCGCGCCGGCGCTCAGCAATTTCGCGGGTCAGCTCGCGGTAACGCCGCCAGCCGAAGATGATTAGAGCGATGTTCAGCAGCAGCGCGTTGACGAGGATGGCGTTGGGCTTGCCGCCTTCGCCGAGCACAGCCTCCATCGCTTGCGGCAGCACCGAACCACCAGTGCCGACCAGCATGATGATCGCGGCCGCAGCAATGCCCAGCGCGATAATGTCGCGCTCTGCCGCCTGAAGGGGATTATCTGGCTCGTGATCCGTCAACACCGTTGCCTTGTCCCTTGGGCGCGCATGGTTCTTTTCCTGTCCTAGCTACGCCGAGTTATGAAATTCATCGCAGAATGCGCTAAACATCGGGTTAATCCGGCATCGCCTGTGGAGCGCGGTCGCCGGGGCTTGGCGAAGCGGCGCCGGGCGGGCTATCGCAGCGCGGTCATTTTACCGGAGCGCGCAATTGCCATGGCCTATTGGCTGATGAAATCCGAACCCTTCAAATACGGCTGGGACGATCTTGTCGCCGAGGGCGAGGGCACGTGGGACGGGGTGCGCAACTATCTGGCGCGCAACAACCTGATGGCGATGCAGGTGGGAGACGAGGCATTTTTCTACCACTCGCGCGAGGGGCTGGAGATCGTCGGCATCTGCACGGTTAGCGTCGCGGGGATCGGAGACCCCACCGACGAGAGCGGCAAGTGGGCCGCCGTGAAGGTCAAGCCCAAGGCGAAGCTCGCGCGTCCGGTAACGCTGGCGGCGATCAAGGCCGAGCCGCGGCTGGCCGACATGCAGTTGATCCGCCTTTCGCGCCTCTCGGTGTGCGCGGTCACACCGGAGGAGTGGCAGGTGATCTGTGCGATGGCGAAAAGCTGACGATCAGCTCTTCGCTCGTGCACGCAGGCCGGTGATAGTGGCGCCGCTTGCGGCGATGCGTTCAAGATCGGTGAGGGCGTGGATCAGGCGGATGCCGCTACGCGCTTTTGCCGCAGCAAGGGCAGCGATAAAATCGGCAGTGGTCTCGGCTCGCGCACTCCACGCGCCATAGGCTGCACCCAGCATTGCAAAATCGGGATTGGCCAAGGCAGTCGCGGAGACCCGGCCGGGATATTCGCGTTCCTGATGCATCCTGATCGTGCCATAGGCGCCATTGTCGATCACCACGACGATCAGGTTTGCGCCATATTGCGCGGCGGTGGCCAGTTCCTGCCCGTTCATCAGGAAGTCCCCGTCGCCCGCCACGGCGACCACGGTGCGCTCCGGGAAGCGCAGCGCAGCGGCGACGGCGGCGGGCAGGCCATAGCCCATCGCGCCGCAGGTGGGGGCCAGCTGGCCGGGGTAGGCATCATAGCGCCAGTAGCGGTGCCACCACCCGGCGAAGTTGCCTGCGCCGTTGCAGATGATGGTGTCGGCCGGGAGCGTCTCGCGCATCGCAGCGACGCAGGCGGCAAGATCCATTGCCGCCTCGGACGGCAGGGGCGTCGACCAGTCGAGCCATGCGCGGTGCGCCGCCGCCCCCGCGTCGAAGGGAATGATGGCGGCATCTTCCCACAAGGCTGCGCACTCGGCGAATTCATCCACCGCGCAGCACAGGGCCAGATCGGTGCGATAGACGCGCCCCAGTTCTTCCGGGTCGGGATGGACATGCACGAGCCTTTGGCCGGGGTGCTCAAGCGTGGGTATGGTATAGCCATCGGTGGTCGCCTCCCCCAGCCGCGCGCCAACCGCGATGATGAGATCGGCCTGCCGCACCCGCTCGACCAGCTGCGGATTGGGGCCATAGCCGAGGTTTCCCGCATACACCGGCGAGGAGGGGGCAATGGCGTCCTGACGGCGGAAGGCGGTGGCCACGGGAAGACCGATGGCCTCGGCGAATTGCTGAAAACAGGCGCGCGCCTTGGCGTTCCAGCCCGCGCCGCCGATGATCGCAACGGGGCTTGCCGCATCGGCGATCAGGTCGAACAGTGCGGCCATCGCGTCGGGGCAGACGGCCTGCGCCGGACGCACCGCAAAAGGACGGGGTTGAAGCGTGACCGGCACCTGTTCCACCAGCATGTCCTCGGGCAGGGCGAGCACCACCGGGCCAGGCCGCCCGCTGATCGCGGTGGCATAGGCGCGCGCAATATACTCCGGGATGCGCAGCGGATCGTCGATCCGCGCCGCCCATTTGCAAATGGGTGCGAAGAAAGCGGGAAAATCGACCTCCTGAAACCCCTCGCGCCCCTGCATCGAGCGGGCGACATCGCCCACGAACAGGATCATCGGTTGCGAATCCTGATGCGCCACGTGCACGCCGATGCTGGCATTGGTCGCGCCGGGCCCGCGGGTGACCAAGGCGATGCCGGGCCGTCCTGAACCTGCTGCATTCATCGCGCCATCGGCACAGGCCATGAAACTGGCCCCGCCTTCCTGACGGCATGTCACCACCTCGATCTCCGGCCGATCAGGCAAGGCATCAAGCACTGCAAGAAAGCTTTCGCCCGGCACGGTGAAGATCCGATCGCAGCCCTGAACGCCAAGGCAATCGACCAGCAGGGCAGCCGCGCTGCGCGTGGAATCAGGCATTCGTCACTCTCCCGTCGTGCCATCCAGATGGCGGCCCTTCCTCTATCGCCTCCCGCGCGCGGTGCAAACCGGCCCGGCCAGTGCGATCACCGGCTCGTCCTGTCCCAACCTGCGACACTTCCGCCGCAAACCGTTTCCAATAGTTAAGAAAGTCTTAAAGTCGGGCTTTCCGATACGGGAGACTCGCAAATGCGCCGCAGCCTGGTTCTCACCGATGAGACCGCCCGCCACTGGTTCCGGGCGAGCCTGCCGCCGCATGTGAAGCGCGATCTGATCCCGATCCCGGCAGAGGCATTGTGGCGGCTGACACTGGACGATGTGCGCGGTGTCGCCAGCACCTATGTGGCGACCACACTCGCGATCTTCGCCTTTATTATCTAGACGCTGTCCGGCGTTCGCAGCGCCTCGGTCGCGTGGAGCTTGCGCGCAAGGCTTGCCGAAAACACGCACAGGATGAGGCTCAGCAGCAGCTGTTCCTGCAGCGGAATGCCGAACAGTCCGAGTGCGCCCGCAATCCCTGCGCCCACCACCATGAACACCGAAGAGATGAAGTTGTTGGCGGCGACCGACCGCGAGGCCTCGGACTTGTCGACGCGGGTGGTGAGAAACGCATAGAGCGGCACCACGAACATGCCGCCGGCCACCGCAATCAGCAGCAGATTGGCGGTCAGCACCAGCGCGAGCGGTTGCGCGAGGAACTCCCACACCGTGAACAGCTCGCCCGAGGGGGTCAGGTTCCACATCCGGCACAGCAGATAAAAGCCGATCAGCAGCACCCCGAGCACCAGCACCGATGGTGCCGAATAGCGGGCGGAGATATCGCCCTTGAGCAGGGCATTGATCGAGACCGAGCCGATCGCAATCCCGGCTGAAAAGGCCACAAGCAGCACCGCGGCAACCTGCTTGTCGGCCAACAGAACGTTCTTGGCGAGCGGGATGAATTGCACCGACAGAATCGCCGCAATCGCCCAGAAGTAGCTGATCGCCAGCACCGAATAACGCAGTTCGGGATTGCTCATCGAAAAGGTTATGAGCGATCTGGAGGCGCGCAGCGGGTTCCAGTCGACCTTGGTCTCTTCGGTCTGCGCAGGCGCAGGCGGCACCCAGCGGCAGACGAGATACCCCACCAGTGCAATCGCGATCACCGCGATAATGCTCCACGTGATCGGCATCGCCCCGCCCAGCATCATGCCGACCAGAATGGCCACATAGGTGCCGGCCTCGACGAGGCCGGTGCCCGCCAGCACTTCGTCCTTGTGCAGGTGCTGCGGCAGGATCGCGTATTTGATCGGGCCGAAGAAGGTGGAATGCACCCCCATGGCAAACAGCGCGACGAACATCAGCGGGATGGCCAGGCTCTCGATCTCGACCCCGCGTGCGGCGAGCAAAAGCCCGGTTGCGCCCACGCTCATGATGATGATCTCGGCAAATTTGATCCAGCGGATGATGGTGGTCTTGTCGCGCATGTCGGCCAACTGGCCGGCGGTCGCGGAAAACAGCACGAAGGGGAGCACGAACAGCGCGGTGGCAACGCCGCTGATCAGCGTCTCCATCTCGGGCGAATCGTAGACCTGATAGACCACGAACAGCACCATCGCGTTCTTGTAGAGATTGTCGTTGAGCGCGTTGAGCAGCTGGGTCAGGAACAGCGGCAGGAACCGCTGCTTGCGCATCAGGTCGGTCGATGTGGTCATGCGGGTGTTACGCTGTCGCTTCCCTGTGATTTACCGGCACATAGCGCGAGAGCCTGCTTTCACAAGAGCGCGTGCGATCCTGCTACCTGTGTGGACGGCGCGCGCAGGGGGTTTTGCCGCTGCCCATCCGGCGCTAGACAGGCCAGCACAGCTATGTCGAGCCTGCCCAATCTCCTCACCCTTTCGCGCATCTTCGCGGTGCCGCTGCTGGCGTTTTTCCTGTGGTGGCCCGAATGGCGGGCGGGCTATCTGATCGGCTTCGTGCTCTATTGCATCATTGCCATCACCGATTTCTTCGACGGCTACCTCGCCCGCGCGCACGGGACCGTGTCGAAGCTTGGGATCTTTCTCGATCCGATTGCCGACAAGATCATGGTCGCGGCGGTGATTCTCGTGCTGACCGCGCAAGGATATCTGCGCGGGCCCTACGCGGGGGACGTGCATGTGATTGCGGGGCTCGTGATCCTGGTGCGCGAGATTGCTGTGTCGGGGCTGCGGGAGTTTCTCGGCGGAATCCAGGTCTCGGTGCCGGTGTCGAAGCTTGCGAAATGGAAGACGACCTTCCAGCTGGTCTCGCTCGGCGCGCTGATCCTCGGCGGGGCGGTGCATGGCCCTCCGTGCCAGTCGGTTGGCGAAGGCTGCGGTACGATCGCGCAGAGCTGGGTGCACCTCGTGGGCCTGGTCAGCCTGTGGACGGCTGCCGTCTTCACCTGCATTACCGGCTGGGATTATCTGCGGGTTGGCCTCAAGCATATGGATTGAGGCTGGAATTGCGGGGCCATTTCGGGTTACATTGACGCTCATGGGATGGGATGCATCGCGCGAGCCGGGCGCTTATGTCGGGCAATTGGTGGATCATGCACGCAAGCTTCAACATGAAGCGCGCGATGCGATTGCGCGCGGCGATTATGCGCGCGCTTCGGCGCTGATCGGTGACGCCGAATTGCTGGCTGAGGACGTGCATGGTCTTGTCGATGATTTCGAGCACCGCGAGACTGCCCGACTGGTGGACATGACCGCACACGATGTCCTGGAAACAGCCAAGGCGAGCGGCAGCGGGAGATCGCTGCTGCCTCGGCGTCAGTTGCGGGTCGCGATTGGCGCAAGCCTTGCCATGAGCCTTGCGCTGGTGGAGTGCTGACAGCGTCAGGCGATTGCTCAGCGCTCGGAGGTGTCGCTGTCTTCGGGCGGGGTAACGTAGGAGGCTACAGCAAAGCTAAGCGTCATGAGCGCGATGCCCCAGACAAAGCTGCCGATATCAAGGCCGAAGATGGTGAACAACGCCAGCAAGCTGCCGCCCGCGAGCGCGCCTGCCCGGTAAACTGATCGCTTGTCCATCGCCGCACTCTCCTTCTGCTGGCCCCACCGCCGTCAACCCGCCTTCAATTCCTCCGCCAGCAGCAGGAAATCGCCCTCGCGCGGGGAGTTCTTGCGCCAGACCAGCACGATCTCGCGTTTGGCTGTGGGGCTATCGACCGGGCGGGCGACCACGTCGGTACCGCGCAGGATGCCAGCATTGATCGCCATTTCGGGGAGCATGGTGAGGCCGAGGTCATTGTCGACCAGTTGGACCAGCGTGTGCAGGCTG
This sequence comes from Sphingomonadales bacterium, assembly GCA_004292705.1. GTDB lineage: Bacteria > Pseudomonadota > Alphaproteobacteria > Sphingomonadales > Sphingomonadaceae > Erythrobacter. Next base: position 17,798 of record RDXA01000342.1, read on the forward strand.
GTGCCGATCATCGCCGCGCTGGCGCGCAGTTCGGCGCGGTTGCAGGCGGCCAGCGCATGATCGCGCAGGCAGTGTCCGTCCTCCAACAGGAGGAGGCGGCCCTGGTCGATCATGTCTGGCTTGATGCTCGCGGGCGGATCGCGCGGATCGTCCTTGGGGAAGGCGATGAACAGGCGGTCGTCCGAGATATGCGCGATGGCCGCATCACCGGTGTCGAAGGGCAGCGCCAGCAGCACACAATCGACCCGCCCGTGGTTGAGCGATTCGAGCGCATCGTGGCTGGTTTCCTCGCGCAGCATCAGCTTGAGGTCAGGCCGCTCGCGCTTGAGCCGGGGCAGGATGCGCGGCAGCAGGAAGGGGGCGATGGTCGGGATCACGCTCATCCGCAGTTCGCCCGACAGCGGCTTGCCCGAGGCCTGCACGAGATCGGCCAGCTCCTCCGCCTCGCGCAGCAAGCGGTTGGCCTTGGCCACCACCTGCTCGCCCAGCGCCGTGAACCGCACCACGCGGCGAGATCGTTCGACCAGCGTCACGCCGAGCAGCGATTCCAATTCGCGGATGCCGGCTGACAGCGTCGATTGCGACACGAAGCTCGCATCGGCCGCCTTGCCGAAATGCCCATGTTCGTGGAGCGCCACGAGGTATTGCAGCTGCTTGATGGTTGGGAGGTAGGTTGACACGGCCTCGGGCTATTCCGCTGCCAGCGCGTCGCTATCAGGCGCCTGCGCCGCTTCCACCTCGACCACATCGTCGATATGGGTCATCTTGAGCTTGCCGCGCTCCACCGCAAACGCGAGCTTGCCCTCGACCAGATCAAGCGCGTCCTTGCCGAACACCTCGAACCGCCAGCCCTTCAGCACCGGCAGATCGCGTACGCCTGCCGCCAGCGCCTCCATCTCGTCGGCACGGGTAAGGAGGCGGGGGGCAACGTCGATTTCGCGGGCGCGGATTTTCAGCAGCAGCTTGAGCAGGTCGGCGACCAGAGCGCCTTCCTTGCCCAGAGGGGCGCCCTGTTTGATCTTCTCGGGCATTTCGTCCTTGGGCAGCGGCTCGGCATCGGCCAGCACCTTCATCAGCCGCTTCCCGATGTCATTGTCCTTCCACGCCGCCGAAAGCCCGCGCACCTTGGCCAGATCGCCCTGATTTTTCGGCGGGTGGCTGGCGATGTCAGCCAGCGTCTCGTCGCGCATGATCCGACCGCGCGGGATGTTCTTGTGCTGCGCCTCGCTCTCGCGCCACGCGGCCAGCGCCTTCATCCGCCCGAGCACCTGCGGATTGCGCCCCGGCTGGCGGATGCGCTTCCACGCGACGCCGGGATCGGTGAGGTAGTTCGACGGATCGGCTAGCTTCTCCATCTCCGCATCGAGCCACAGCCCGCGCCCGGTTTTGATCAGCTTCTTGAGGATGCGCGGGAAGATCGTGGCGAGGTGCGTCACGTCACCGATCGCATATTCGATCTGCCGGTCGGTCAGCGGGCGGCGGCTCCAATCGGTAAAGCGCGCGCCCTTGTCGATGGTGAGGCCCATCCAGGTTTCGACCAGATTGGCATAGCCGATCTGTTCGGACTGGCTGATCGCCATCATCGCGATCTGGGTGTCGAAGATCGGGTGGGGCGTCTTGCCGGTGAGGTTGACGATGATTTCCACATCCTGCCCCCCGGCGTGGAAGACCTTGAGCACGTCCTCGTTCTCGCACATCAAGTCGAGCAACGGGGTGAGATCGATCCCGTCCGCCATCGGATCGATCGCGGCCGCCTCTTCGGTGTTGGCGATCTGCACCAGGCACAGTTCGGGCCAATAGGTATTCTCGCGCATGAATTCGGTATCGACCGCGACGAATTCGGACTTGGCGAGGCGGGTGCAGAGGTCGGAGAGAGCCTCGGTGGTGGTAATCAGCGGATGGATTTTCATGTCGTCTTTTCGCTTTGCGGGCGGAGTGCCGCCCTCGGGATTGATCCCAGTTTGCGCCTGCACCGCTTGACAAAGTGCAAGGCATGCCCTGTTAGCGCGCCGACGATGGAGCATGGCTCCCAACGCGCCCGCGCGCCCTAGCGTCTTAGCCGCAAACAGGACAAGAGTTTAGATGCACCCCTA
>RDXA01000288.1 GCA_004292705.1 Sphingomonadales bacterium
CCTTCTAAGGGGGCGGCGCCCTCGGCGGGCACCTTGTTGCATGTGCCTTGGTCTTCCTTCAACTGGCCAGAGCATGAGCGACGAGAAACCTGCCCGAGAACCCATTCACGAGGATGCGCGGATCGACGCGCTCGAAGCGCGGCTCAGGGCCGCACGCGAGCGCGAAGAGCAGCGCAACCGGCCGAAGGTGAAGGGCGTCGATGCGAATTACCGCAGCGGCAACCGTGCTCTGGCCAACCTTCTGGGCGGGATTATCGGCGGCCTGGTGATCGGCTTTGCGATTGACGCACTGGCCGGCTCTGCGCCGTGGGGTCTGTTAGGCGGGCTGTTCCTCGGAACGGCATCGGCCTTCAGGAGCATAATCTTGGCGGCGAATACGCGTCCCGCAGATGAGGCTAAGCGGCCCGATAACGAGGTTTAGGCCTTGGTATTGCCCGCCTTAGACCCCCTCTAGGGGCGCGTTTCATGTGGCACATTTAGGGATTGTTCGATCGTGGCAGCCGAAGAAGGCAAGGTTGATCCGATGAAGCAGTTCACCATCGAGCCCCTGCTGGGCTCGGAGTGGCAACTGTCTGACGGGATCAACATCGCGTTCACCAACTCTGCGCTGTGGATGGCGATCACGGCCGTTCTGGTGTGGGTGTTCGTGGCTGGCGGCATGAAGCGCGCGCTGGTTCCCGGCCGCTGGCAGATGGCGGTCGAAACCATGACCGGCTTCATCGACGACCTGCTCGAAGCGAACGTCGGCAAGGCCGGGCGCAAGTATGTGCCCTATATCTTCACATTGTTCATGTTCATCCTGTTCGGGAACCTGCTCGGCCTGGTGCCGCTCGGTCTGATCCCCGGGGTTCATGCCTTCACCTTCACCAGCCACTTTACCGCCACCGGCGTGCTGGCGATCATGAGCTTCTCGATCGTCCTGATCGTCGGCTTCTGGAAGCATGGCCTGCATTTCTTCTCGCTGTTCTGGCCGTCGAATACGCCTGCATTCCTCGCCTTGCCGATCAGCCTGATCGAGCTGGTGTCCTTCATGGTCCGCCCCTTCAGCCTCGCTCTGCGTCTGTTCGTGGCGATGATGGCGGGCCACGTGCTGCTCAAGGTGCTGGCAAGCTTCGTGATTGCCGGAGGCAGCGGCGGGATCGGCACAGGCGTGCTGGTCGGCGTGCCGAGCTTCATTCTGATGGTCGCGATCAGCGCGCTCGAGATTCTGGTGGCGGGCATTCAGGCCTACGTCTTCGCGCTGCTGACCTCGCTTTACATCAACGACGCAGAGAACCTTCACTGAGGGCTGAGACGCTCTCTTCACAACCCTCGATAACAAACAGATTTTTTTCAAGGAGTTTATGATCATGGACGCTACTGCTGCAGCTCTCCTCGGTGCCGGTCTCGCGGCGATCGGCGCGGGCCTCGCCGCCCTCGGCGTGGGCAACGTGTTTGCCTCGTTCCTCGAAGGCGCGCTGCGCAATCCGGGCGCTGCCGACGGTCAGCAGGGCCGTCTGTTCATCGGCTTCGCGGCCGCCGAACTTCTCGGCCTGCTCGCCTTCGTGATCGCCGTTCTGCTGATCTTCCGCTAAGTTGCGCTGTAGCGGGCGGAGGGGGAGCAATTCCATCCGCCCGGTCCGCGTCAACGACTTGCCGGTAACCTAGGCGAACCCAAGGGCTTACGATGCCTCAGATCGAACAAATCGCCGCTACGCTGTCCAGCCAGGTGTTCTGGCTGCTGGTGTTCTTCGGCCTCACCTTTGTCTTTGTCGGACTGGGGATGGTGCCGAAGATTCTTGGCACGGTAGAGATGCGTGACCAGCAGATCGCGGGCGATCTCGCCGCTGCTCAGGCGGCGCGCGACGCGGCGGACAGCGAAGAGGAAGCCTGGCGCAAGCGGGAAAATGCCAATCGTGCCGCCGCTCAGGGGGTGATTGGTGAGGCGAAGGCCGTGGCAGCCACCACCAGCGCTTCCAAGCTGGCCGAAGCCCAGGGTCGGCTCGATGCCCGTCTGGTAGAGGCTGAAGCGGCGATCGCAACCGCGCGCGCCAACGCCATGGCCGAGATCGAGGCTGTCGCCGCCGATGCGACGCGCGACATCGTCGCCCGCGTCGCCGGGGTCGAAGTTGAACCCGCTGCTGCCGAGGCTGCGGTCAAGGAGGTGATGGCGCATGGCTGATCTTCTGATGCTGCTCGCCAGTGGGGCGGAAGGCCACGCCGAACCAGCCGTGCTTGGGCTCGACTCCTATCAGTGGGTTGCGCTGGCGATGACCGTGCTGATCGCGGTGTTCGTCTGGAAGAAGGTTCCGGGGATCATCACCGGTGGCCTCGACGCCAAGATTGCGGAGATCAGCAAGGCACTTGCTGAGGCCAAGGCCCTGCGCGCCGAGGCCGAGGCCCTGCGCTCCGAATATGCCGCCAAGATCGCAAGCGCCGAGAAGGACGCCGAGGCGATGCTGGCCGGTGCACGCGAAGAGGCAGACGCGGTTCTCGCCAGAGCGGAAGCCGACAGCGAATTGATGGTTGCCCGCCGCCAGCGCATGGCCGAAGACAAGATCGCGGCCGCCGAACGTGCCGCCATCGCCGAGGTTAAGGCCCGTGCCGTTACGGCTGCCGCTGCCGCCTCGCGCCTGCTGATTGCGCAGACCCACGACAGCAAGGCTGACAAGAAGCTGGCCGATGAGGTGATTGCTTCGCTCTGAACATAGCGCGTTCCGGGATAAGAGAGGGCGGCCCGCGCGGCCGCCCTTTTCATTTCTGGCTTAAGCGCTGGGCAGAAATACCACTTTGCCCACCAGTTCCCGCCGCGCCATCGCCTCGAAGCCCTCGCGCCAGCGGGAGAGCGACAGGGTTCGGTCGATGGCGGGGGTGATGCGGCCCTGCTCGGCCAGCAAGGCAATGGCCCGATTGATCGCCTGCCCGCGCTCGGGGAAACGGCGGGCATATTCTCCGGCACGCAGGCCAATGATGCTGAAGCCCTTGATCAGCGGGATGTTGGTCGCAATCTCGGCGATCCGGCCCGAGGTGAAGCCGACCACCACCAGTTTGCCGCCGAAAGCGACGCAGCGGGTCGATTCGTCGAACACATCGCCGCCCACCGGATCAAAGACGATATCGGCCAGGCAGCCACCGGTGAGATCTGCCACCTCTTCCCTGAAGCGACCCTCTGCCATGATCACGGCCTCCGGGCGGGCGAGGGCGGCGATGCGCTCGGCCTTGGCGGGGCTGCCCGTGGTGGCGATGACCCGGGCACCCAGCGCGCGGGCGAGGTCGCAGGCGGCAAGGCCCACCCCGCCGCTCGCGCCATGCACCAGCACCCACTGGCCCTCCTGCAAGCCACCCAATTCGACCAGCCCGGTAAAGGCGGTCGAATAGGCCGCGCCCATGGCGGCCGCCTGCGCGAAATCCAGACCTTTCGGTATCAGCGAAAGCTTGTCGGCCGGCACGCAGGCGATTTCGGCAAAGGCACCCGTCTTGTTGCCGCCCATTACCCTGTCACCGGGCGCAAAACGGCAGCCGGGATCGGCCTCCAGCACTTCGCCGGCGAATTCGAGGCCGCTTGTGAAGGGCACCTCGGGTTTGAACTGGTATTCCCCGCGGGTCATCAGCAGGTCGGGGAAGTTGAGTGAAGCCGCCCGCACCGCGACCCGCACCTCACCGGGTGCGCGGGTCGGCACGGGCAGATCGGTGAGGCTCACGCCGGAAAAGTCGGGCGAGAGCTGTTCGACCCTGAGGGCCTGCATGGCGTTAGAAATTGTCCTTCGCCGCCCGCAGCGCCGCGAACGTCTCGTGCGGAGCGCTGCCGCCCCACTTCGCCATCAACGCCGGATCGTCAGCGCGCAGGAAGGGGTTGGTGGCCAGTTCACGCTCAAGCGTGGTCGGCACGGTCCATTCGTCACGCGCACGCTTGGCGGCGATCTCGTCGGCATAGGCGGCGAGCGCCATATTGTCAGGATCGGCATGGAGCGCGAACTTCGCGTTCGACGCGGTATATTCGTGCGCACAATAGAGCAGGGTTTCGGGCGGCAGCGCCTTGATCCGGCTGAGGCTCGCCCAGAACTGCTGCGGCTCGCCTTCGAACATCCGCCCGCAACCGAGCGCGAACACGCTGTCGCCAACGAATGCCACGCCTGCGCTCGGGAGATGGAAGGCGATATGGCCATTGGTGTGGCCCGAGACGTCAATCACCTGCGCCTCATGCGCGCCCAGCTTCACCGTGTCGCCGTGGGCGATTCGCGCAGATAGGCGGTCGCATCGGGGGTATCGATCGCCGTGGTTTCGTGGCTGTCGGTATCGTGGACAAGATAGCCGTAGTTGTCGCTAAGGCAGGGGAACTGGTGAACATGGATCATGCCGCGACCTTACCGCTGCGCACCCCAATAGGAAAGGCCCGCCAGCTCGGTTGAGCGGGCGGGCCTTTCGATTTGGCGGGAGACGCTCACCCGGAGGGCGAGCGCCACCAGATCAATCGTCCTTCTTCTTCAGCGCGGCACCAAGGATGTCGCCGAGCGAAGCGCCCGAATCCGACGAGCCAAACTGCGCCACGGCTTCCTTCTCTTCGGCGATCTGACGCGCCTTGATCGAGAAGTTGGGCTTCTTCGAACGGTCAAAACCGATCACCATGGCGTCGATCTTGCTGCCGACCTGGAAGCGGTCGGGGCGCTGTTCGTCGCGGTCGCGGCCGAGATCGGCGCGCTTGATGAAGCCGGTCGCGCCGTCTTCACCCACCTGCACCTCAAGGCCGCCGTCGCGCACTTCGAGCACGGTGACGGTGACGGTCTGGTTCTTGCGCAGGCTGCTGCCGCCGGTCGCAGCTTCAGCCGAAGGCGCGCCCTTTTCGAGCTGCTTCATGCCGAGGCTGATGCGCTCCTTTTCGACATCGACATCAAGCACGATGGCCTTGACCATTTCGCCCTTGCGGTGAAGCGCCAGCGCGTCTTCGCCCGAGATACCCCAGGCGATGTCCGACATGTGAACCATCCCGTCGACGTCGCCATCGAGGCCGATGAACAGGCCGAATTCGGTGGCGTTCTTGACTTCGCCTTCGACTTCGGTGCCGACCGGGTGCTTCTCGGCAAACTCGTCCCACGGATTGCGCTGGGCCTGCTTGAGGCCGAGGCTGATGCGACGCTTGTCGCTGTCGACCTCGAGCACCATCACATCGACTTCCTGCGAGGTCGAGACGATCTTGCC
>RDXA01000289.1 GCA_004292705.1 Sphingomonadales bacterium
GCGCACGCGCATGAAACCCGAGCGCTCGGCCGCGCGGTCGCGATCAGCGTGGCCAGCCGCGGCGATCATGGGCTGTGCGCCGATTTCCAGCCGCGCCTCCACCACCGGAAGGCCGAGCGGCTTGCACAGTGCCAGAGCCTCTTTCTGCCACGCCTTGGCGGCGCGCGGTGTGCGGCGCTGGGTGATGAGATGTTCAACCAGCGCGGTCCAGTCAGAGTTCTCGAGATCGGCGAGCACCTCCAGGCCCGGGATCTGGTCGCCCTTCCAGCGATAGCGCGAATGCGCCTCGGCGAGGGCAATCGCCGCAGGCAGGCGGCGATAGGCCTCGGGATCGGCCCAGCCTTTGCGCTTGCCGTTGTCGGCCTTCAGCGCGTCCACCGGCTGCTTGCCCGCATTCCAATGCAGGTAGCTCGGCACCACGGTGCCACAGGCCGGCCATTGTGCGATAAAGGCGGCTTCCGAACGGGCCCAGGCGGGCTTGACCGAGCCCTTGGTCGCCAGCCGGATCTCGTCCAGCGCCGAAGTCACTTCGGCCAGCAGGTCCGCCCAGAACTGCGCATTGGGGCGCGCTGCCGGAAGGATGGCGTGAGGATTTTCCGCCCCTTCGCATCTCTGCATCAGGAATTCGGTCCCGCTGACCTCGACCCCGGCGAGCTTCTCCAGCCGCTCGGCCCGGATGATCATCTTCTTGGTGTCCGCCTTGCGGTACGAGCTTTGTGCGCTGCGGATGTCCGCCGCCATCGCTCCGATCGCCTCGCAATCGCCGCTGGTCAGATAGCCCCCCTGCCGGATTGCCTCGCCGATGAGCTTGAGGTGGGCGGCAAGCTGCGTGTCAGTATAGGATTGCCTGCGATAGCCTGGATTATCGAGCAGGTGGCGTAGCAGGCCGGGCAAGTGCTGCTTGTCGACGGCTATTTCGTGCCGCCACACCGTCCAGAAGGCGTTGGACGCCGCGCGCGCTTCGGGCGAGTTGTCGTGGACGCCGCCATAAACCCCGATCCGCCCGACGAGATCAACGAGCAGTTCGGCGCGCTCCTCGGGAGAGAGCGTCTCCATGTGACTGGTCGACCGGTAAGCTTCGTAGCCGTGGCGGACAGGCGGCTCAGCCGCCGCGGCGCGCATCATCCGCGCAAAGGGTGAGCTTTCGGCGGCACCGCGCTGTTCATTCCTGCCAAACAACCGATCTCGGGCGGGCGGCGTGGGTGCATCAATTGCGGTTTTACGGCCAAAGCCTGTGCTCTGTCTGAACCGGTTAAAGCTGAACCCCATGGAACTCATTTTTTCACCCCGCTACGTGCTTCAGCGCATGGTGGGGATCTAACCTCTCGGAATTGATAAGCCATTACCGACCAAGGCGGAATCGCGAACGCAGTTACCGCCGCCTGCGCAAATGCGACACCACGATGCGATTTAGCGGATGCCCGATGGCATCGCTCACCCCAGCGATGCTTTCGGGGATGTGCCAAGCGGCCCGCGGCGATCGACGACGGTGATCCGCCGTGCCTTCGCCTCAATCACCAGACGTTCAAGGACGCCGTTGCCCGGGAAGGCAATGACGTAGCGCGGATTAAGCGAGAGCATCCGCTCGTTGCGCTTGAAGCCAGCACTGGCGCCGAGGCGCATATCGAGCGAGAACGTGACCTGCGGGATGCCACGACGTTCAGCCCAACTCGATGCCAGACGGTCGACGCCCTTGGTGTCGCCGCCATGGATCAGGACCATGTCGAGCACCCGGTCCCGGACCTTGTCGAGCGTGGCCCAGACATTGTTGCCGAAGGTCAGGGCCAGCATTCAGGCAGGATTGCGCACCCGTCATCCGCCAAAGCTTCGCGCCGTTCGGCTGGACGAGCAGAAACAGGCCTTCGCTGTCGGCTAGCTTGTAAGCGCGCTCCAGCGGCTTGGCGTTCTTTGTTTGGTTCACGGTGAGAGGCATGGGGGTATCGCTCCTTTCCGATACTCCGCGAAAATACCCCCAAAATACCCCCACACCAAATCTGGCTGCATGTGGAAGGCCATGGACGCATGCGGACGCGAATCTCCCGCAACCCTCTGCTTTTTATCGGTTTTTTGGATAAATGCGGAAAGCTGCGGAAGCTTCCGGAAAGGCCTATGGTAGCGGAGGAGGGACTCGAACCCCCGACACGCGGATTATGATTCCGCTGCTCTAACCGGCTGAGCTACTCCGCCCCATGGGCATCCGGCGCGTCTCGCAGGCCGGACTTTGTTCCGGGTATCGGCCCGGACGAGCGGCGCACTTAGGGCGGGCGGGACGCAGGGTCAAGCCCTTTGGCGTGGTGCCGTCAAAGCCGCGCACGCCCCCGGAATGCACACGTCTTGACCCGCTCCCAAGGCCCGCCGCGATAGTGCCAAAGCTCCAGTGCGGTGAAGGCGAACCGCCCCTTGGCCATCCACTGCGTCAGCACCGGAGCGAGGCTGGCCTGAAGGCTGCGTGCCTCCTCCTTGGTCACTTTGTTCTGGATGGTGATGTGCGGCCGCGGCTCGTAGAGGTCCTGCGCGGTCAGGCTGCCGTGGAAATGTTCGGCAATGCCCTCCCGCAGGGCCAGCAGTTGCGGTGCCTCGAGCGCAATCGCGGTGCCCTTCCCCAGATCCATTACCCCCTTCACCGCTCCCTCGGGGGCGGCAAACTCGCCCGCGATGCGGGGGAGGAAATCGCGCAGCTCCTCCAGCAGCGAGGGCGCGAAGCTGTGGAACAGGGTCACGTGGGCGTGGAGGTGGTTCTTCTCCACCGGGTAATGCGCGCGGCGCAGGCCTTCAGCCCAACCCGCCAGATCGGGCGGCAGTGCGGCAGTGAGGATGAAGGGCTGCGGCATCGGCCCTCGCTCTACCTACATTTCCCCGCGTTCTCTACGGATCGCATACCACTTGGCGACATTGGCATTGTGCTGCGCCAAGGTGTCGGCGAACCAATGACCGCCAGTGCCATCGGCGACCATGAAGAGCGCGGCTGTGTTTTCCGGGTTCATCACTGCGGCGATGCTGGCGCGGCCGGGGTTGGTGATCGGCCCTTCGGGAAGCCCTGCGCGGGTATAGGTGTTGTAGCCATTGACGGCACTGATTTCCGACTGCTTGATCCGGCGGCCAAGCGGTTTGCCCTTGGTGACGGGATAGATGATCGTGGGATCGGCCTGCAACTTCATGCCGGTGCGCACACGGTTGGAGTAGAGCCCGGCGACCATGCGGCGTTCCTCGGGCTTGCCGGTTTCCTTCTCGACGATCGAGGCAAGGATCAGCGCATCGCGCATGGTATCGACCGCGATGCCGGGTGCGCGCTTGCCCCATTCCTCGGCCAGCGCCTTGTCCATTGCTGCCTGCATCTGCTCGACGAGGCTCTTGCGGGACTGGCCGCGTTCAAAGGCGTAGGTATCGGGCAGGATCGAGCCTTCGGGCGGGACGGCAACGTCTCCGGTCAGCAGATCCTCGGCCATCAGGCGCTCCCACACGAGAATCGAGGGCATGCCTTCGGGGATCGTCACAAACCGCCGGATCACATCGCCCGATTGGAACGCGGCGAGGATATCGCCCTGGCTCATATCGGGGGTCAGCAGGAATTCGCCCGCCTGGATCGGACTATCCGAGCCGAACACGCGGGCTTGCAGCACAAAGCCGGACGCGGAGGAGATCAGCCCCTCGGCCTCTAGCTTGTCTGCTACGGACGCCACCGAAGCACCGGCCGGGATCGTGAAGCTGGTATCCTTGGTGATGGTCGGCGAGCCAAGGAACGTCCACGCCAGCACCAGCCCCGCAAGCGCGAGGCCAATCACGGCCAGCAGCACGCGCGGCAGGCGCATCGGTTTCAGTCGACCTTCTGCATGATGATCGAGGCGTTGGTGCCGCCGAAGCCGAAGGAGTTGTTCAGGACCGCGCGCACTTCGCGCTTCCTCGCCACCAGTGGCACCAGGTCGATGCCTTCGGTGCCCTCGTCGGGATCGTGGAGGTTCAGCGTCGGCGGCACGATCTGGTCGCGCATGGCAAGGATGCAGAAAATTGCTTCCACCGCGCCCGCACCGCCCAACAGGTGGCCGATCGCGCTCTTGGTGGAGGACATCGACGCGCCGCCCAGATCATCGCCCAGCACGCGCTTGATCGCGGCGAGCTCGATGGTGTCGGCCATCGTGCTGGTGCCGTGGGCGTTGATATAGTCGATATCGCCCGGCCCGAGGCCGGCCTTTTTCAGCGCCATGCGCATCGCCAG
>RDXA01000206.1 GCA_004292705.1 Sphingomonadales bacterium
CGGCAAGACCTTCACCATGGCCAAGGTGATCGAAACCCTGCAACGCCCGGCGCTGATCCTTGCGCCCAACAAGATCCTTGCGGCGCAGTTGTACGGCGAATTCAAGAGCTTCTTCCCCGAAAACGCGGTCGAATATTTCGTCAGCTACTACGATTACTACCAGCCCGAAGCCTATGTCCCGCGCTCCGACACCTACATCGAGAAGGAAAGCTCGGTGAACGAGGCGATCGACCGGATGCGCCACTCGGCCACCCGCGCGCTTCTGGAGCGGGACGACGTGATCATCGTCGCCTCCGTATCCTGCCTCTACGGGATCGGCTCGGTCGAGACCTATTCGGCGATGATCTTCGATATCAAGGTGGGCGAGACCGTCGATCAGCGCGAATTGATCCGCAAGCTCGTCGCGCTGCAATACAAGCGCAATGACGCCAGCTTCACCCGCGGCAATTTCCGGGTGCGGGGCGACAGCCTGGAAATCTTCCCCTCGCACTATGAGGACATGGCCTGGCGCGTCAGTTTCTTCGGGGACGAGATCGAGGAGATCGCCGAGTTCGACCCCCTCACGGGCACCAAGGGCGCGCGGCTCGAAAAAGTGCGAGTCTATGCCAATTCGCACTATGTGACCCCGGGGCCGACGATGAAGCAGGCGGCGGCGGCGATCAAGTTCGAGCTGGAGGAGCGGCTCAAGGAGCTGGAGGCGGAGGGCAAATTGCTCGAACGCCAGCGGCTGGAACAGCGCACCCATTTCGATCTGGAGATGATCGCGGCCACCGGTAGCTGCGCCGGGATCGAGAATTACAGCCGCTTCCTCACCGGGCGCCCCCCCGGCGAGCCCCCGCCGACTTTGTTCGAATACCTGCCCGAAAACGCCCTGCTGTTCGTCGATGAAAGCCACCAGACCGTCCCCCAGATCGGCGCGATGGCGAAGGGGGACCACCGCCGCAAGCTGACGCTCGCCGAATACGGCTTCCGCCTGCCGAGCTGCATCGACAACCGGCCCTTGAGGTTCAACGAATGGGACGCGATGCGCCCGCAGACCTTCGCGGTCAGCGCCAC
>RDXA01000290.1 GCA_004292705.1 Sphingomonadales bacterium
TGAAGAGAATTCGCACTGTCTCGCCCATCAGCCGGTCAGGCGGCACCACAAACAGCCCCCAGACCACCGCGCCGAGCGACATGACCAGCCCGCTCCAGAACAGGAGCGGCATCAGCCACTTTGCCAGTGACAGGAAGCGGGTGGGGTTGGCGTAGATGTGCATGTTATGTCGCGTCTGGCCGGGCTTGTAGCTTTACACCCGTTCCCGACAAGAGCGCAAATGGTGGCAAAGCGGAATTGTTCCCGCCGTGCGGGTCCGATCACCCGCGCCCGATGAGCTTCTGCGCCATGCCATCGGCGACAATGTCCGAGGATACGCCCGTGCTCGCACTCTCCTGCCAGATCGTTTCGAGCCGCCCGGGAATCTGCGCAATCAGCGCGTCAACCTCGCCGATCGCGCCGACGCGGTCTTCGCGGCGGGCAAGATATTCGGTCGCAACGGAGATAATGCCGCCGGCGTTGATGACATAGTCCGGCGCATAGAGGATTCCGCGCGCGGCAAGCTTTGCGCCATGTTCGGGGCGGGCGAGCTGGTTGTTGGCCCCGCCAGCGACAATTGCGCAGTCGAGCGCGGCAATGCCCGCATCGTCAAGGATCGCACCAAGTGCATTGGGGCTGAAGACATCGCAGGGCGTTGCCATGATGGCGTCGGACGCCACCGCCGAACCTCCCAGTTCAGCCGCGAGCGCCGCGGCCCGGTTCTCATTGATATCGGCGAGAGTCAGCTTGGCGCCGTCCTTTGCCAGCAGCCGCGCGACACCGCCGCCGACACTGCCCGTGCCCTGCACGGCGACATGGACACCCGACAGCGAATCCTTGCCGAGCTGGTGCCGCACCGCTGCCTTGATACCGAGATAGATACCGTAGGCCGTGAACGGCCCAGGATCGCCGCCTGCGCTGCCCTCGCCCGTCACGGGCAAGCCCGAGACATGAGCGGTCCGCCGCGACACGGCCACCATGTCCGCTTCGGAAATGCCGACATCCTCGGCCGTCACGTAACGTCCGCCCAAACCCTCAACCGCATCACCGAAGGCGGCGAGCATGTCCGGGGTCTTGATGCGCTGCTCGTCGGCAAGGATCACCGCCTTGCCCCCACCCATCGGCAGGCCGGCCATGGCGTTCTTGTAGCTCATCCCGCGCGACAGACGCAGTGCGTCGCGCATGGCTCCTGCAGGGTCATTGTAATGCCAGAACCGCGTGCCACCGGCTGCGGGACCAAGATGGGTCGAATGCACCGCGATGATTGCCGTCAGCCCGCTCGCCCGGTCATGGACAAGCTGCACCAGTTCGTGCGCGTCGAAATCGGGCTCGGCCCAGAATGCGGTCATTTCGTCTCCCCTGTCGCGCGCGAACCGCTGAACCTGACGAAGGGAAAATGGGGCGACCAATGGGGCTCGAACCCACGACCTCCGGTACCACAAACCGGCGCTCTAACCAGCTGAGCTATGATCGCCACACACCCTTGCCCGCATACCACCATTTCGGTCGCTGCCAAGCCCGCGCGAAGACGGGCGGCTTTACGCAAGGCAGAAGCACCGTCAAGTGCGGGGACAAGGGAGGCGCGCCTCTTGCACAAAGCCCCTCCCAAGGAAAGCAAAAACTGCGCCACAGACCCGTGCGCGAAATATTATTACGCAGGGTCAAAATCGTTGCCACGGCTCTTCGGGGTTCTATCCTTGCCGGGCCATGACCATCACCAGCGACTCAATCGCCGCCCGGCTTCTTGCGCAGCCGGCGACGCAACGCGTGCCCACCCCTAAGGTCGAACTGTTCCAGCGTCGGCACTTCGTGTCTGATGAACTGGCCGGCGCGCTGATCGCGCTGATCGATGCCGACCGGCGACCATCGACCATCGCCGACGACAATGGCGATGCCTATTTCCGCACCAGCGAAACCTGCGATCTCGCCGCCACGCTTCCCGCCGTTCAGCAGGTCGAATCTATGCTGACGGCGCTTTCGGGGATCGATCCTGCCTATGGCGAGCCCCTGCAGGGCCAGCGCTATGCCGAGGGGCAGGAGTTCAAACCCCACACTGACTATTTCGCACCGGGGGGCCGTGACTATCAGCGCTACTGTTCATTATCGGGCAACCGGACGTGGACATTCATGATCTATCTCAATGACGTCACGGCAGGCGGTGCTACCCGCTTCAAGCTGATCGACAAGACCTTCCAGCCCGAGGCGGGCAAATTGCTGTGCTGGAACAACCGCCTGCCCGATGGCGGCGTGAATCATGCCACGTTGCATCACGGCATGAAGGTCAGGAAGGGCGTCAAATACGTGATCACCAAATGGTATCGCGAAGAGAAATGGAGAGGGTGATGGGAGACTTTGCCGGTATTGCCGAAAAGCTGCGGACGCAGCTTGCCGAATTGATCGATCGTTCAGACGAGATCGGGGACGATTTGCGCGGGGCACTTGATGCCGATTTCTCCGAGCAGGCGGTCGATCTGGCCGATGACGAAGCTTTGGAAGGTATCGACGATGTGCTGCGTGCCGAGGCCCGGCAGATCCGGCTGGCGCTCGCCCGGATCGAGAATGGCACATACGGCAGCTGCGCGAATTGCGGCGAGACCATCGCGCGCGAGCGGCTCGATGCCCAGCCCACGGCGACCCGCTGCATCAAGTGCGCAGCCTGAAACGAAAAAGGCGACCCCGTCGGGCCGCCTTCCTCACACGGCCCGAAGGCCGCAAGCTGGTAAAGCTGGTTACTTCTTGAGGCTGAGCCCGCCGAAGCGCTTGTTGAACTGGGCCACACGGCCGCCTTCCTGCACCTGCTGACGACCACCGGTCCAGGCAGGGTGGCTCAGCGGATCGATATCGAGCGCGAGCACGTCGCCTTCCTTGCCCCAAGTGGAGCGGGTCTGGAATTCGGTGCCATCGGTCATCTTGACCGTGATCATGTGGTAATCGGGGTGACCTTCGGCCTTCATGACGTGATCCTTTGCAGCGTGGCACCGGTTCCGACCGGCACAGCTATGAATGGGAAGCGGCGCGCTTAGCGGCAGCGCCCGGCAAATGCAACCTCCCGTGATCGCGAATGGCGGTTTCCTACTCGGCGAACCGAACATAGGGTGCCGGCGGCTCTTTGACCGCGTGAACGCCCCGCCCCGCATCTGATCGATTTAGGCGATCCTAACCGCCCCATTGATCGAGCGGATTTTGCGCTTTGGACAGTGTCTCATGTGTCTCCAACAGCGGCAAAGGCCCAGAACGCCCACCCGCAATGGAGCGCTGCGATCGGCTGCGCAGCAGCAGCGAGCACACGGCACCAGCCGCAAGTGCTCAAGCCTGAAAGGCTCGAACCAACACCGAGGACAAGGGCGCGGAAGCGCCCTCGCACTTCAGATGCCGTCGGTCATCATCGCGGTGAACTCGACCTCGCAGGTGGTCTTGCCCTCGACGCTGGCAACGCCCTTGAACTTGTAGACTCTGCTACGCTTCTGGGTGAACTCCACGTGGAGATCGAGCAGGCAGCCGGGCGTCACGGGCGCACGGAACTTCGCGTTCTCGATCCCCATGAAGATCACCAGCTTGCCAGTGCCCGCCAGTTCCATCGTCTCGATCCCGAGGATGCCCGCGGCCTGCGCCAGTGCCTCGATCTGGAGCACGCCGGGCATGATCGGCGCGCCGGGGAAATGGCCCTGGAAGAACTGCTCGTTCATGCTCACGGCCTTGACCGCGTGAATGCGCTCGCCGAGCGTGATCGCGCGCACCCGGTCGACCAGCAACAGCGGGTAGCGATGCGGCAAGGCCTTGAGGATCTTGACGATGTCATAGTCCAGCACCTCGGCCGGCCCGCTCCCCGCATCGCTCATTGTGCTGCTCCCGGGTGCCTTAGCGACCGACAGGCGCGGCCGCGTTGCCTTGCTGCGCGGCCTGCTGCTGCTGCGCCATCTGGGCTGCGATCGCCAGACGCTGCTGGATCTCCTGATAGATCTGGACGCCCTCGCGGCTCGGCTGCCAACCGGCCGGCGGCACCACGCCAACGGCAGGCACCTTGGTATTGAGCGCAGTCGTCACTTGCTGGGTGATGTCAGCCTCCGGCGGCGCAAACAGCAGCGAAGCGGGATCGATCACGATCTTGATCTGCTGCTTGGTTGTCACTTCTTGCAGCGCGGCAGGATATTGCATGATGATCTGTTCGATCGCG
>RDXA01000291.1 GCA_004292705.1 Sphingomonadales bacterium
ACGAGGTGGATGATCACCTCGGTGTCGGAGGTCGACTGGAAGATCGAGCCCTTGTTCACCAGATCGGTGCGCAGGCTCATCGCGTTGGAGATATTGCCGTTATGCGCCACGGCAAAGCCGCCGCTTGCCAGATCGGCATAAAGCGGCTGGACGTTTCTGAGGCCCGAACCGCCGGTGGTCGAATAGCGCACATGGCCGGCAGCCATATGGCCGGGCAGCGCCGCAATCGCTTCGGAGGAGGAGAAGTTTTCCGCCACATGGCCAAGCCCGCGGCTGGCGTAGAATTCCTTGCCATCGAAGCTGACGATTCCGGCCGCTTCCTGCCCGCGATGCTGAAGCGCATGGAGGCCGAGCGCTGTCATTGCGGCGGCATCACCGACGCGGATCGCGCCGAAAATTCCGCATTCCTCGCGCAGGCTATCGCCGTCGGCATCAAGGAACGGGTGAGTCATATTGCTGGGCATCATCGGCATCACCAGACTTGTCCGCGCAGAGTGCATCCGGAACGCCCCGCTCCAATGGCGATGTGACGGATCAATTACAAGGGAAAGCGCGCGGCCCGCGTCCGCCTTTTTGCTGACCGCAAAGTGACAACATCGCCGGTCGGAGCGCGGCCACAGGGATTGCCGGGTGGCCATAGGCGCACTACAGCCAGCGTTCAGCATCTCTCGGGCAGCCCTCACCACCCATGCTTTCCCCTTTCGAATGGATGATCGCCAAGCGCTACCTCTGGCCGGGCAAGGGGGAGGCATTCATTGCGCTCGTCGCCGGGATTTCGGTCGGGGTGGTGATGCTCTCGGTCGCCATGCTGGTGATAGTGATGAGCGTGATGAACGGCTTTCGCGGGGAACTGCTCGACAAGATCGTGGGATTGAACGGCCATGCCGTGGTGCAGGCCTATGGCGGGCGGCTGGAAAACTGGCAGAGCGTGCTCGCCAATCTTGAGCGGACGCCGGGCGTGGTCGAAGCTTCGCCGATGATCGAAAAGCCGCTGCTGGTCAGCTTCAACGGCAATGTCGAGGCGATCTTCCTGCGCGGCCAGTCGGACAAGGACATCGCCGGGCTGCGCGACAAGGTGCTGCTTGGTGACATCCGCACGCTTCAGGACGGATCGCAGCGGGTCGCCATCGGCAGCCGGCTGGCGCAGAACCTCGGCATCCGGGTTGGTGACAGCATCACCATCATCAACCCGGCCGGTCGCACCACGCCCTTCGGCACAACGATCCGCCAAATCCCCTACGAGGTCGGCGCGATCTTCGAGGTCGGTATCTACACCTTCGACGAAAAATTCGTGATGCTGCCGCTCAAGGATGCGCAGAGCCTGCTGCTGATGGGCGATTCGGTCGCGCAGATCGAAGTGACGGTGGAAGACCCCGACAGGGTCGGCGAGATCCTTGCCCCGGTGTCGGAGCGGCTGGCGGGCAAGGCGGTTATCGCTGACTGGAAATCGATGAACGCCGCCCTGTTCGAAGCCTTGCAGGTCGAGCGCGTGGCGATGTTCTTTGCGCTCAGCTTCATGGTGCTGGTGGCGGCGTTCAACATCCTGTCGAGCCTCGTGATGCTGGTGCGCGCCAAGACGCGCGACATCGCGATCATGCGGACAATGGGCGCAACGCGCCGCAGCCTGCTCAAGATCTTCGTCACCACCGGAACCACAGTGGGCGCCATCGGGACTGTGGCGGGGCTGCTGCTGGGCGCGATCGTGCTGTTTTTCCGCGAACCGATCGTCGATTTCATCGCCTTTGCGACAGGGCAGGAGATCTGGGACCCCGAGGTGCGGTTTCTCTCGACGCTGCCATCGCGCACCGATCCGTGGGAGGTGCTGGGGATCGTCACGCTGGCGCTGGGGATGAGTTTTCTGGCGACGCTCTATCCCGCGCTGAAGGCTGCCAATACCGATCCGGTGCAGGTGCTGCGCTATGAATAGCACCCTGATCCCCGGCGCCCCCATCGTCGCGCTCAAGGGCCTGAGACGCGCATTCGAACAGGGCGGGCAGCGCATCGAGGTGTTGCGCGGGGTGAACCTCGACATCATGCCGGGCGAGATCGTTGCACTGTTAGGCCCGTCAGGTTCGGGCAAGTCGACCATGCTACAAGCGGTCGGCCTGCTTGAAGGCGGATTTGAAGGTTCGATCAGCGTTGCGGGGGAGCGCGCCGAAACGCTCGCCAGCGATCAACGCACCCGGCTGCGGCGCGAACATCTGGGCTTCGTCTACCAGTTCCACCACCTGCTGCCCGATTTCAACGCGCGCGAGAATGTGGTGATGCCGCAGATGATCCTTGGCACGCCCCGCGCCGAATGCGAGGCGCGGGCTGACAGCCTGCTGACCAGCCTCGGCCTCGGCGAACGCCTTACCCACCGCCCGAGCCAGCTTTCGGGCGGCGAGCAGCAGCGCGTGGCGGTTGCCCGCGCGCTTGCCAACCGGCCGACGCTGGTGCTGGCGGATGAGCCGACCGGCAATCTTGACGAAGCGACGGCTGACACTGTGCTGGCGCAATTTCTCGCGCTGGTACGGGGCGAGGGCAGCGCGGCGCTGGTCGCCACCCACAACGAGCGCCTTGCCGCGCGGATGGACCGGGTGGTGCGGCTTAAAGAAGGCGTGCTGATCGAAGGGCTTTAACAGGGGATTTTTCGCCATGACGACGATTGCCGAATTCACCGTGACCACCAATCGGGGCGAACCGCTCGATCTCTCGGGCAAGCTTGGCACCGTGCTGCTGGTGGTCAACACCGCCTCGAAGTGCGGCTTCACCCCGCAGTATGACGGGCTGGAGAAGCTCTACCAGCAATACAAGGATCAGGGTTTTGAGGTGCTGGGCTTCCCCTGCAACCAGTTCGGCGCGCAGGAGCCCGGCAATGCCGACGAGATCGCCGAATTCTGCAAGGTCAATTTCGGCGTCACCTTTCCGCTCATGGCCAAAATCGATGTTAATGGCCCGGGCGCCTCGCCGCTGTACGACTGGATGAAGTCCGAGAAAAAGGGCCTGATGGGCTCGACCTCGATCAAGTGGAACTTCACCAAGTTCCTGATCGGCCGTGATGGCAGGGTGGTGAAGCGTTACGGCCCGACCGACAGCCCTGCGACCATCGCCAAGGATATCGAGGCGCTGCTGTGATTTTTCCCGCCCCTGTGGAGAATTAGCGCGCGGGGGCGCTTCCGGAATCGGCGCAAATTCCTACACTGCGGGCCATGCCTTTCGCCCCTTTTGTTCCCCTGCGCGTGCTCTCCTCCTATTCGATGCTCGAAGGGGCGATCGACCCGAAGGACATCGCCAAGCTCGCCAAGGAGCGCGGCTTTCCGGCGATCGCGATTTGCGACCGCAACGGGCTTTACGGTGTCATGGCCTTTGCCGCCGCCTGCAAGGGCGAGGGCGTGCAGCCGATTATCGGTGCGCTGCTGGGCGTGGCGCGCCAGGGTTCGGGGGGGGACGATCGGGGCACGGTCGATTATCTGCCACTGTATGCGCAGGACGATGCGGGTTACGACAACCTGTGTCACCTCGTTTCGGCTGCGCACCTTGATCGCCCGCTGGAGCGCGATCCGCATGTGACGCTTGATTATCTCGAGGGCCGAACCGCCGGGTTGATCGCGCTGACCGGCGCGGGCGAGGGAGGGCTGACGCGCCTTCTGGCCGAGGGGCAGCAGGACGCTGTCGAGCGACTCGCTCACCGGCTTGTGGCGCTGTTTCCGGGGCGGCTTTATGTCGAGCTCGCGCGGAACGGCGATCCGGTGTGCGAGCGGGCCGAGGATGCGCTGATCGATCTGGCTTACGCCCGCGACCTGCCGCTGGTCGCCACCAATCCTGCCAACTTCGCCGAACCCCACATGCACAAGGCGCACGACGCGATGCTGTGCATCGCGCACTCGTCGCAGCTCGAGGCGGAAGATCGCCCGCGCTCCAACCCGCAGGCCTTCGTCAAGCATGCGAGCATGATGGAGGAGGCTTTCGCCGACCTGCCCGAAGCGACGGCGAGCACGTTGGTGATCGCCCAGCGTTGCGCCTTCGCGCCGCCCTATCGCAAGCCGATCCTGCCCAGCCTTGCCGGCGATCTGGCGGGCGAGGCGCGGATGCTGGCGGAGGACTCGCGGGCCGGGCTCGTGGAACGTCTTTCCGCCTACTACCCCGAAACCGTTCGGGCTGAG
>RDXA01000343.1 GCA_004292705.1 Sphingomonadales bacterium
CGGCCCAGACCTGCGCATCGAAATGGGTCAGGATCTCGGTTTCGACCTTCCTGGCCTTGCGTTTCAAGGTCGTGCGAAGGGGGCCGGGGCGGGTGTCCCAATACTCGGCAAAGCTGCGCCCTCGCACAGGCAGGATATGATTGATATCGCAGGGTTCTGCCGCCACTTGCCAACCTGCCGCGCGGAATGCCCGGGTCAGTCGCTCGGCCGACCCATCCTCGCCTGGCACGGGTTCGAGCGTCACGCGCCACCCGCGTCCCTTCAATTGCCGCGCGATCGCTGCCAGCAATCGGTCACCTGCCTCACCCTCCGGCGCCAGCTCGCGCCATGTGAAGCTGTACCAATTCCGCAAGGGTGCGATTCGGCCACGATCCTCGGTCAGGGCCAAGGCAGCGGTGTCCTGCGCATCATTGGCGATGGCGATCAGCGGGGTCAGCCCGGTTGCCGCGAGCAGCGCAAACCACTCTGCACGATCAAACGGCGCAGCCGTGCGGCTCGCAGTCAACGCTTGCAAGACGTTAACGCTATCATGATACCGCGCTTCGATCACTTTAGAAGAATGCTCCCTATCATGCCGCATCAGCCCGATCCTGCCCCCCGTCCGCTCGATCACCTCGCCGAACTGGCGGGGGCGGCGGGGCGTGGGCAAAGCCCGGCGCTGGTGCTGCGCGAGGCTACGCTTAACCACAATCAGTTAAGACAGCGTGTTGCTGCGCTGGCCGGATGGCTGGCGCAGATGGTGCCTGAGCGCGGCACCCGGGTGGCGAGCTGGGCCGCCAAGGGCGAGCTTACCTGCCTGCTGCCGCTGGCCGCGGCGCGGGCGGGTCTGGTGCATGTACCGGTCAATCCGCTGCTCAAGCGCGCGCAGGTGGCTCATATACTGGGCGATAGCGGCGCGAGGCTGCTGATGGGGACAGGCTCGCGGCTTGCAAGCCTTGAACCGGGCGATCTGCCAGCTGGTTGCGCTGCGCTGGGCGAGGGAGAGGCGCTGGCGGCGGCCGAGGCGGCGGGACTTGCGCTCGGCCCGTCTCAGGCTGATCCGGCGGAGCTCGCGGCGATCCTCTACACCAGCGGATCCACGGGCAAACCCAAGGGCGTGATGCTGAGCCATGCCAACATGTGGCTGGGCGCGGTGAGCGTGGCGCATTATCTCGGCCTCGCCGATGACGATGTGACGCTCGCGGTTCTGCCGCTCTCGTTCGATTACGGACAAAACCAGCTCTTGAGCACGTGGTATGCGGGCGGGTGTGTGGTGCCGCTGGATTTCCTGTTCCCCAAGGACGTGGCCAAGGCCTGCGCGCAGCATGGCGTGACGACGCTGGCCGCAGTGCCGCCGCTATGGGTGCAGCTCACCGAAACGGAATGGCCGGCAGATGCCCGTGCGCCCTTGCGGCGGCTCACCAACAGCGGCGGGGCCTTGACGGTGGATCTCGTGCGCAGTTTGCGCGGATTGTTTCCCGCTGCGCGGCTCTTCCCGATGTACGGGCTGACCGAGGCCTTCCGTTCGACTTATCTCGATCCCGCTCTGGTGGACTCGCATCCGACGTCGATGGGCAAGGCTATTCCTTTCGCGGAAATCCTGGTGATCAACGATGCAGGCCAAGTGGCGGCGGATGGCGAGGAGGGCGAGCTGGTGCATTGCGGGCCGCTGGTGGCGCAAGGCTATTGGCAGGATCCACAGCGCACCGCAGAGCGGTTCAAACCCGCGCCTCCGGCATCGGCCTATGGTGGCACCGCTGTCTGGTCTGGTGACCGCGTGCGCCGCGAACCTGAAGGCTTGCTCTATTTCGCCGGGCGGCGCGATGCGATGATCAAGAGCGCGGGCAACCGCATCAGCCCGCAAGAGGTAGAGGATGCGGCGCTCGCTACCGGGCTTGTTGCCGAGGCCGTGGCCCTGGGCGTGCCGCACGCGCGCTTGGGTCAGGCGGTGCATCTGGTGGGCCCAAACGGCTCCAGCGAGACCTACCCAACTTCATGCAGCCGCAGCAACTCCATTGGCGCGAGGCAATGCCGCTCAACCCGAACGGCAAGATCGACCGCACAGCCTTGCAGGCTGAACTCAACAAGGAATTTGGCGAATGAAGCCCGTCGGCCCGATCCCCGCTGGTTACGAGACGATCGACGGCGAACTCGCCATTGGCGGCAGGCGCGCCAGCGATCTTGTTGTCGAAGCAGGGCGCACGCCGTTGTTGGTCTACTCGCGTGCGCATCTTGATGCGAGGGTGGCCGAACTGCGCGCGGCGCTGCCGGAACGGGTCGGGCTCAATTATGCGGTCAAGGCCAATCCGCACCTAGCGGTAATCGGTCACATGGCCCCACTGGTCGACGGGTTCGATATCGCCTCGGCGGGTGAGCTCGCTCTGTGCAGCGCGGCAGGCATTGACCCCCGGCGCATCAGCTTTGCCGGGCCCGGCAAGCGCGATGACGAGTTGGAGGCCGCGATCCGCGCTGGCGTTACGCTCAATTGCGAGAGCGAGGGGGAAGGCGCGCGTGCGATCAGAATTGGCCAGCGCCTCGGCGTTGCGCCGCGCATCGCGATCCGGGTCAATCCGAGCTTCGAGATGAAGGGTTCGGGCATGAAGATGGGCGGCGGGGCCAAGCAGTTCGGCGTGGATGCCGAGCGGGTGCCCGACCTCGCCCGGCAGGTTATTGCCGAGGGCGCCGAGTGGCGCGGGCTCCATATCTTCACCGGCAGTCAGACGCTGAGCGCGGATGCCATTATCGAAGCGCAAGCCAATGTGCTGGCGCTGGCGGCGCAGCTTGCCGATGACATCGGCCATGGCCTGCCCAAGCTCAATATGGGCGGCGGCCTGGGCATTCCCTATTTCCCGGGCGACGAGCCGGTTGACCTTGCCAGAGTCGGCGCAGCACTTGCCGAGCGTTTGGAAGACTTGCCTCCGGCGCTGGTCCGGACCGAACTGTGCATCGAACTGGGGCGTTATCTGGTCGGCGAGGCTGGCGTCTATCTCACCCGGATTATCGATCGCAAGGTCAGCCACGGCGTGACTTTTCTTGTGACTGACGGCGGGCTGCACCACCAGTTGGCGGCATCGGGCAATTTCGGCACCGTGGTGCGGCGGAATTATCCTTCCGCGATTGCAACACGTTACGGAGCGCAGGCAACAGAAGAGGTCAATATCGTCGGCTGCCTGTGCACTCCGCTGGACCGGCTTGCCGACAACGCCGCCATGCCACGCGCCGAGGTCGGCGATCTGGTCGCGGTTTTCTGTGCCGGTGCCTATGGCGCGACTGCGTCGCCCAGCGCATTTCTCGGCCACGGTCCGGCAGCCGAAATGCTGGTCTGAGCCACCCGATCTTGCGCTGTTAACCCCCGCCCGGGTGCTGTCCCGATCCGGGAAGGGGCGGGAATTGGCGCCATATGACTAACAAAATATTCACCATTTCCGGCGACAAGAGTCCCGATATTCGGGCGCTTTTCCGTGTTGCAGGTCGCTCCTGCACGCTTTCGGGGCTCCCGCAAGAACGGCCAAGGATCCAAAACCAATGTCCCAACGTCTGCCTTTCAAGCGTATTGCGGCTCTCGGAATTGCCACCTCCCTGCTTGGGGCCTGTGCGACGGGCGGCGAACAGCTTCCTCCGGCTAGCTACGGAGATGGCAGCGTTGCCCCGTCGGAGGAATACACTATCGGGCCGCTGGACGAGATCACCATCCACGTCTGGCGCAACCCTGAACTCAGCGCCGACAAGGTCCGCGTGCGCCCCGATGGCCGCCTGACTATTCCGCTGGTGCAGGACATACCAGCTGTGGGCAAGACCGCGACAGAGTTGCAGAATTACATCGCGGGCGAGCTGTCGAAATATATCGAGCAGCCGATCGTCTCGGTGATCGTCAATACGCCGGAAGGCAACTTCACGCAGCAGGTGCGCATCATCGGTGCGACCCCGCAGCCCGCCTCGCTTCCGTTCCGGGCCAACATGACCGCGCTTGACGCGCTGATCGCTGTGGGCGGCCTCAACGAATTCGCTGCGGGCAACCGCGCCAAGCTGATCCGTCTCAACCGCGAAACCGGCACGCAGGTGGAATATCGGCTGCGCCTGTCCGACCTGATCCGCCGCGGCGATTCCAGCGCCAATGTGATGCTGATGCCCGGCGATACCATCATCATTCCCGAGAGCCGGTTCTAAGGGCAGGCGCGGGGGATGAGCGAGATTTTTGACGAACTGCGCGCGGCGCTGTGGTCGGTGTGGCACCGGCGCTGGATTGTGATCGCGACGGCCTGGGGCGTGTGCCTGCTCGGGTGGCTGGTGATCGCCATGATTCCGAACAAGTACGAGTCCAAGGCGCGCGTCTATGTCGATGTGCAGGACGTGCTGTCCAAGCAGCTCGGCATTGCCGGTGATGGCAAGGAAGAAATCACGCGCGTGCGGCAGACCTTGTCGAGCGCCAAGAACCTCGAGAAAGTCATCACCGCCACGCGCCTCGGCGAAGGCATCACCGAGCGCGGCGCGCTCGATGCAGCGATTGGCGAGCTCGAAAAGAAGGTCAAGGTGACGAGCGAGCAGGACAACCTGTTCGAGATCACGGCCGAGATTGGCCGCAGTGACCTTGGCGACGCCGAAAACGCGGTGTTGGCGCGCGATGTGGTGCAGAAGCTGCTCGATATCCTGCGCGAAGAGCACGTGATCGGAAACCGCACCGGAATCAGCACGGCAATTGGCGATCTCGACCGCCAGCTCGACGAGCGCAAGCTCGAACTGGAACAAGCCGAACAGCGCCGCCTTGCTTTCGAAGCGCAATATCCTGACCTCGTGGGCGGGTCGGACAGCCTTTCGTCCAAAGTGCAGCAGGCGCGTACGGAATTGCGCAATATCGATGCCGATCTGGCGGCGGCAGAAAGTGGGCTGGCAGCAATTTCTTCGCAGCTGGGGAGCACGCCGCGTACGTTGGCGGGCGGACCTCAGGCGACGGGGCCGCGCGCCGCGTTGCTGCAGGCGCAGACCCAGCTTGCCGAGCTGCGCTCGCGCGGCCTGACTGATAGCCACCCCGATGTCGTATCGACGACCAAGCAGGTTGCAATTCTTGCCCGGCAGGCGGCATCGGCCGGAGATGACGCGGGCGGAACGCCCAATCCGGCCTACGCGTCGCTCATTGCGATCCGGAGCGAGCGTCAGGCGAGTGTCGAGTCGCTACAGGCCCGTCGCGCTGCATTGCAAAGCAATTTCGCCGCGCTCATGGCGAGTCAGGCGAGCGAGCCTGCCATCGCCGCCGAGGCCAACCGCATCAGCCGTGATTATGACGTGCTGCGCCAGAACTACGAGAAACTGCTCCAGGATCGCGAAGCGCTGCGCACTCGCGGCAAGGTTGAGGACAAGGCCAGCCAGTTCCGGTTCGACGTGATCCAGCAGCCGAGCGTGCCGCAAAAGCCCGCCGCGCCCAACCGTCCGCTGCTTTTGCTGGGGATTCTTGTGGTCGGGATCGGGGCCGGGGTGGCCGCCGCCTATGCGCTGGCGCAGCTCAAATCCAGCTTTGCCACGCCGCAGAAGCTTGAAAAGGCTTTCGATCTGCCGGTGATCGGGTCGGTCTCGCTGACCATGTCTGATGCGGTCAAGGCGGTGGAAAAGCGCCGCCTCAAGCAATTTGCCGGTGCCTGTGGGGGTCTTGGCCTGATGTTTGTGATCCTGCTCGCGATCGAGGTCGTCTCGATCGGGACGATTGCGTGAGGACGGGAAAAACGCGATGACCGATCAGGGCAAAATCAACCGCGAAGGCGCAAGGCCCGCGTCGCTGTTCGAGCGCGCCGATGCCACCTATGGCCTCGACCCGCGCCGCACGGCCCCCAAACTGCCCGACGTACCGCCGGTGCCAGAGACAGTTCGCCGGGCAGCTCCAGCCCCGCAGGTTGAACCGCGTCCTGGATCATCGGCGAAGCCTGCGCCCCCGCCGTCCGCTCCAAAGGCAGTGGCCTTTTGTGGTCCCTTCGTCCGGATCGACCGCGAACACCTGCGCGTTGCCGGGTTGATTGTTCCGGAAGACCCGGTGACCGGGCTGCTGGAGGAGTTCCGCATCATCAAGCGCGAGCTGCTCGCCGATGCGCGCGCCGGCGATACCCCGCTGGCGCGCCGCATCCTTGTCTGTTCGCCCCATCCCGGTGAAGGCAAAACCTATTGCGCCACCAACCTTGCCATTGCGCTTGCA
The DNA here is from genome assembly GCA_004292705.1 of Sphingomonadales bacterium. GTDB lineage: Bacteria > Pseudomonadota > Alphaproteobacteria > Sphingomonadales > Sphingomonadaceae > Erythrobacter. The sequence continues at coordinate 6,158 of RDXA01000343.1, forward strand.
GCTGAGCGCAATCTCGAAGTGCTGCTGGTGGATGCCGATGTGGTCAAGCCGTCGGTTGCCGAGCGTTTCGGACTCGAGGCCGATCACGGGTTCATGGATGCCCTTGCCGATCCCGCGATCCTGCCGGAAAGCCTGGTCATTCGCACCGATATCGACGGGCTCTTCGTGCTGCCCGCCGGTACCGCGACCGCGCGCGATGCGGAATACATCGCCAGCGCCCGCACCGGCGAGGTGCTCGATCGGCTGACACAAGGCGCGCCTGACCGGATCATCATCTTCGACACGCCGCCCGCGCTTGCCGCTTCGCCGGCCGCCGAACTTGCCCAACATGTCGGCCAGGCGCTGTTGGTCGTGCGCGCCAACGAAACCAGTCGCGCCGCGCTTGAAGATGCGCAGCAACTGCTGTCGGCCTGTGGCGATATCAAACTGCTTCTCAATGCTACGCGCTACAGCCCCTCGGGCCGGCGCTTTGGCACCTATGGCATGAAGGGAAATTAGACATGCGTCTGCGCAAAAACGCACCGGCGCTGATCGCAGCGGTCCTGACGACTGCAGCCACCAGTCCCGCTTACGCACAAGGCCAGGAGCAAGGGCAGGGGGGGGACACTCCCGGCCAGCGCGGCAACCGCGTTGTGCAGCCCTATATCGAAATTGGGCAGGTCGTCTCGGCCGAACTCAGCCCCGGCAATGATGTGGTCACTTTCACTCAGGTTGCTGTCGGCGTTGATATCAATTTGCAGGGCCGCAACAGCGGTGCTGCGGTCTCGCTTCGTTACGAACGCAACATTGGCTATGGCGACGAAAGCGTCGATACGTCCACGATCAGCGGGGTCGCACGCGGGACCTTGGCCCTTGTACCCAACACGCTGAGCCTTGAGGCAGGCGGGCTGGCCGCGCGCACCCGGTTTGATGCCGGGGGCGGTACCACCGCCAATCCGCTGGTGCGCGAGGATGCCGAGAGCCGGGTCTACAGCGCCTATGCCGGGCCGAGCCTCAACACCCGTCTGGGTCAGGTTGATGTGCAGGGGGTTGCCCGTGTTGGTTACAACCGCTTCGAGGCCGATGATGCGCTGGTTACCCAGCAGGGCAACAGCGTCGACGCATTTGACGACAGCGTTACCTATCTTGGACAGCTGCGCGCCGGGGTGCGGCCCGACACCGTGTTGCCGGTCGGACTTGCGGTCACCGCAGGGGGCTTTCAGGAGGACATCGGCAATCTCGATCAGCGCGTGCGTGACCTTTATGTCCGCGGCGATGTGACGGTGCCGTTGACCCGCAGCCTCGCGCTGGTCGCAGGCGCGGGTTACGAGGACGTCGAGATTTCGAGCCGGGATGCGGTGCGCGATGCCAATGGCAATCCGGTGATCGGAGCAGACGGTCGTTTTGTTACTGACCCGACCGCGCCGCGCCGGATCGCCTTCGATGTCGATGGCCTGCTCTGGGATGTGGGCGTGTTGTGGCGGCCGTCCTCGCGCACGAGCCTCCAAGCCGCTGTTGGACGTCGGTATGACTCGACCACTTACTATGGCACCTTTACCTATGCTCCCAGCCAGCGCAGCGCCTTCGCGCTGTCCGTCTATGATGGGGTGAGCGGCTTCGGGGGCGTGTTGAACAACGCGCTCGCAGGTCTCGACAGCGATTTCCAGGCGATCCGCAATCCGGTGACCGGCGACTTCGGCGGCCTTGTGAACGGCACCGAGGGGCAGGCGCAGATCGGCGGTCTCGGCTCGATCCGTTCGGCCGCGTTCCGCGGACGCGGGGTGCGGGCATCGTACCAGCGCACCATGGGGCGCACCACTGCGGCACTCGGCGCCGGATATGACCGTCGCACCTTCATCGCTGCGGCAGGGACGGTGCTGGCTCCCGCCAATGGTCTCACCGACGAGAGCTACTACATCATCGGTGGTCTCTCGCGTGAGGTCGGGCAGAGCGCCAACATCACCACCAATGCCTATATCAACTGGTTCGACGGGGCTGCGATCAATTCCGACGTGACTGCGATGGGTGCATCGGCCGCTTACAATCAGTCGATCACACCGCGCCTCGTCGGCCGTGCGGCGATCGCGGTCGATTACTTCGACAGCGAATTCACCGCTCAGGACTTTGCCTTCGCCACGGCACTGGTCGGCCTGCGCTACAATTTCTGAGGGGAGTGCACGAGCACATGTACGAACAATTCTATGGCTTCAGCGGGCGCCCCTTCCAGCTGACCCCCGATCCGCAGTTCTATTTCGAGAGCATCAGCCACAAGAAGGCGATGAGCTATCTTGGCTATGGTCTCAGTCAGGGCGAAGGCTTCATTGTCATCACCGGCGAGGTCGGCGCGGGCAAATCGACATTGGTTGCGCATCTGATGGAGCGGATCGACCCCAATGCCCTGACCGTCGCGCAGGTCGTAACCAGCGCGCTTGACGGCGGCGAGATCGTCCACGTTGTCGCGCAGGCTTTTGGCCTTGCGGTGGAGGGCCATGACAAGGCAGGCGCACTCGGCGCACTCGAACGCTTTTTTCAGGACGAGGCCCGTGCAGGTCGGCGCTGTCTGCTGATCGTTGACGAGTGCCAGAACCTTGAGCTGAACGCGCTTGAAGAGCTGCGGATGCTCTCGAACTTTCAGCTCGGTTCGCATCCGCTGTTGCAAAGTCTGCTGCTGGGCCAGCCCGAGTTTCGCCGCACAGTGGCGCAGCATCCGGGGCTCGAACAGCTGCGCCAGCGCATCATCGCCTCGCACCACCTCGAGGCGCTGGATGCGGGTGAGGTTGAACATTATGTCATCCACCGCCTCAGCCATGTCGGCTGGGACGGACATCCCCGCTTCGAGACAGGATTGCTGGACGCGCTGTATCTTCAAACCGGAGGGATACCGCGGCGGGTCAACCAGGTCATGAACCGGCTGCTACTGCTCGGTGCGATCGAGGAGCGCGACAGCCTGAGCCTCGCGATGCTCGAGGAAGTGCTCGCCGAGATGGCCGCCGATCAGAACCGGGGTATGCGCGGGCAAGGGGATTTGCGTAGCGCACCCATGGCAGCGCCTGCCGCAGTCTCGGCTGTGCAAGGCAGCCTGCCCGCGACCGAGGTAGCCGCGCTGCTTGCCGAGCGTGACGCGCGCACGGCTGAACTTGAAGCTGCGATCAGCGAATTGCAGGCCGCAGGGATGGGTCAGCATAACGCCGAGGGGGAGACTCTGTCGCCAGACGAAATGCGGCTTGCCGAGGCCCGGCTTGCCGCCGCGCTCGAGCGGATCGAGGCGCGGCTCGAGGAACAGGAGCAATCCTTCCGCCATGTGCTCACCATGCTGATCGAGTGGCTTGAGGAAGACCCTTCGCGCAGGGCTGCGTGACGATGAACGGACCTTTGAAAGCCTCTTCCCGCTCGGGGATTGTCAACGGCCTGTCGGTCGATGTCGAAGACTGGTTCCAGGTGGGTGCCTTCGAGAAGGTCATCGCGCGCGGCGAATGGGACGGCATCAAGACGCGGGTCGAAGATAACGTATTCCGCGTGATCGACCTCTTCGCCGAGGCTGATGTTCGGGCCACTTTCTTCACGCTGGGCTGGGTAGCGAAGCGCCATCCCAACATGATCCGCCGCATTGTAGATGCCGGGCACGAAGTGGCCAGTCACGGCTATGATCATGCCCGTGTGTTCACCTTCACCCGCCGGGAATTTGCCGATGATATCCGCAAGGCGCGCGACATCATCGAGGACTGTGCAGGCGTGGCTGTAACCGGATACCGGGCCCCGAGCTTCTCGATCGATCATCGCACCCCCTGGGCCTTTGCCGAGCTGGCCGAGCAGGGCTATGCCTATTCCTCCAGCGTCGCACCGGTGGTTCACGATCATTATGGTTGGCCAGAGGCCCCGCGCTTCGCCTTCCGCCCACTTGCGTGGTCATCGATGATTGAGCTGCCGGTGACCACCGCCATGCTCGGTGGGCGGCGGGTGGCGGCGGGCGGTGGCGGGTTCTTCCGCGTGCTCCCCTACGGCTTCTCGCGCTGGGCGATCCGACAGGTGAACCGTGCCGATGGCCGTCCGGCGATGTTCTATTTTCATCCGTGGGAGGTCGATCCTGAACAGCCGCGCGTCAGCCATGCGCCGCTGCGATCACGCTTCCGCCACTATACGGGCCTTTCACGGATGGCCGGAAAGCTGCGTGAACTCGTCCACGAGTTTCGCTGGGGCCGGATGGATCTGGTTGCACACCACGAGGCGGAGCGGGCCGTCCCGTTCGTGCTTGCCGATCCGGTCCAGGAGGCGGCGGCATGAACGCGCCATTGAAGGCTGGCGACGTGGTCCGTGCCGTCGATTTCGGCGACGCGGCCGACGTGCGCCGGATCGAGACCTATGTGGCCGAGACGGGTGCAAGCCTGTTCCACCGTCCGGCATGGCTGCAAGCAGTGGAAGCCGGAACGAGCCAGCGTGCTGCCGGCCTGGTCGCGGAGCGGCTTGGCGTGGTAACGGGCTGGCTGCCTTTGACCGAGGTGCGCTCGATCCTATTCGGCAAAGCGCTGGTTTCAAGCGGATTTGGGGTCGGCGGCGGCATCATCGCTGACAGTGATGCCGCCGCGGCGGCCTTGGCGGAGGCCGCGCAAGCCTATGTCCTGCGCGGCAGGTTTTCCGGGATTGAGCTGCGTGACGGGCCGATCCCCGCTGGCTGGCAGATGCGGTCCGACAAGCATTGCAACTTTGAACGCCCGCTGTGTGCCGACGATGAGGCGGAGCTTCTCGCGATTCCCAAAAGGGCCCGTGCCGAAGTCAGGAAGGGCCTCGGTTTGGGTCACCGTGTAACCACAGGACGGGACCGCCGCGATCTTGCCGCGCATTACGCCTGTTACAGCGCCAGCGTGCGCAATCTCGGCACCCCCGTTTTCCCGCGCGTGCTGTTCAAGGCGATGCTTGAGGCTTTCCCGGGCCAAAGCGACATCATCACCGTTTGGCAAGGCGAGACCCCTTTGGCGAGCGTGCTGAGCTTTTATCACAAGGGCGCGGTGATGCCCTTCTGGGGCGGTGGCGTGTTCGAAGCCCGCGCGGCGCGCGCCAACGAGCTCGCGTATTACAAGCTGATGCTTCATGCTCGCCACATGGGCATGACAACATTTGATTTCGGGCGCTCCAAAACCGGGAGTGGGCCTTACGCCTTCAAGAAGAATTGGGGCTTTGAGCCGCAACCGCTTACCTATGGTGTGTGGACGGCCCCCGGTGCTCGCAAGCGCAATATTGACCCGACCGATGCAACCTTCAGCCGCAAGATTGAATTGTGGAAGAAGCTGCCGCTGCCGGTCGCCAACGCTCTGGGACCGTGGATTGCGCGCGGGCTGGCGTGATGGGCGGGATACTGTTCCTCGCCCACCGCGTGCCATTTCCGCCCGATCGCGGTGACCGCATCCGCTCGTATAATCTGGTCAAGGCGCTGGCCCGCCTTGGCCCCATCCATGTTGGCTGCCTGGCGGAGCCGTCGGACAGTAAGGGCGCGCGCGCCTTGGCAGAGGTCGCCGCGACCTTTTGCATTGCGCCGCAGACCAAGCCGCTCCCGCTAGCCGGTGTCGAGGCTTTGCTAACGGGCAAACCTGTCAGTCTCACCGCCTTCCATTCGCGCCAGCTGTCAAGGTGGGTGCGCCAGACCATCACCACGCAGGGTATCGAGGCGATCGTGGTGTTCTCGGGGCAGATGGGCCAATATATTCCCGATGACTTTGCAGGCCGGGTGATCTTCGATTTGTGCGATGTCGATAGCGCCAAGTTCGCAAGCTACGCTGCAGCGGGCGAGCGGGTTTGGCTCAACGCCCGCGAGGCGCGCTTGCTGTCCCGCGAGGAGGAACGCCTTGGGCAGCGCGCAGATGCGACCTTGCTGATTACCGAGGCCGAGGCGGCGCTCTATCGCAGCCGCTTGCAGGCGCCGGGTCAGGTCAATGTCCAGGTAATCGGCAACGGGATCGACGCGGCCTTCTTCAACCCTTCGCAGTCCGCGCCCCACCCGGAAATGGCTGGTAGCCCGGGGCCGCATTTCACTTTCACCGGGCAGATGGACTATCGCCCCAACGAACAGGCCGCCCTGTGGGTGATCGAGGCGCTGCTGCCAAAGCTGCGTGCGCGTTTCCCCGAGGCGATGTTTCATGTTGTCGGGCGTAGTCCCACGCGGGCGCTGATGGCGCATCACGGCGCGCCCGGTGTTCATGTCTGGGGCGAGGTGGCCGATGTGCGCCCCTTTATCGCCGCCGCTGATGTCGTGCTTGCCCCATTGCTGATCGCGCGGGGTGTGCAGAACAAGGTGCTCGAGGCGATGGCGATGGCACGGCCTGTGGTCTTGACCCCCGAGGCCGCCACGGGGATCGCGGCCGTGGACAATACGCACTGGCTGGTTTGCCCCCCCGATCCGGCAGCAATGGCTGCACGGATCGAAACCTTGCTAACCGAAAGCGGTGCCACCACCCGGATCGGCACCGCCGCACGGCATTTCGTGCTCGAACACCATGCATGGGAGGCCATGTTGGCACCGCTTGCGGGCCTGTTGGGCATGGCGGGCCAAGGTCAGCGTCATGCTGCCTGAAAGTGCCGTGATGCCCCATGCACGTAGTGTCTCGCAGTTGTCGGCTGCTTGGCGTGCGCCGCTCACCGCGCTGGCAGTAGCGGCCACGGCGCTGTTCGCAGTGACCATACAGGCTTGGGGTGCAATGCTGCACCAATGGTGGGATATCGACACCTACAACCACTTGCTGCTGGTGCCTTTTCTTGTCGCGTGGCTGATCGTGCTGAAAGCGAGGGAGCTTGCCGCTCTCACTCCGCTGCCATTTGCGCCCGGGCTCCTCGGCGTCGCCGCCGCGCTTGGCCTGTGGTGGGTCGGGGACCGGGCCGAGATCAATATTGTCGCCCAAGCAGGAGCCGTTGGCGCGCTGCAGGCGGCAGTCGTTACCCTGCTCGGATTGCGCATTGGGTTTCTGATCGCGCTGCCGCTAGCCTACGCGAGCTTCCTCGTGCCGTTCGGCGATGAGATGATCCCCCCGCTGCAACTCGTGACGGCTGAGATTGCCATTGCGCTCACCCATGCCAGCGGGGTCCCGGCGCAGATCGATGGCATCTACATCGATACGCCTGCCGGGCTGTTCGTGGTCGCCGAGGCGTGCTCGGGGGTAAAATTTCTGATCGCGATGGTGACGCTCGGCGTGCTGGTCGCCTTCACGCGCTTCGACCGCTGGTCCCGTCGCCTCGCGTTTCTTGCGGCTTGCGTGATTGTGCCAATCCTCGCCAATGGCGTCCGGGCATGGGCGACGATCCATGTGGCGCAGTATATCGGTGCCGAGCAGGCGACCGGATTCGACCATATCGTCTATGGCTGGGTTTTCTTCGCCATTGTGCTTGCGGCGGTGCTCGGTGCCGCCTGGCGCTTTTTCGAGCGCGAACCGGAAGACTATGGCTGGCGCACCGAAGACATTGCCCGCTGGCACTGGCTCTCGCGTGCCGAATCCTTGCAGATTGCGCCGGGAGGCGCGGCGTTCGCGATCATTGCCCTGGCAGTGATTGCCGCCTTCGCAGCCATCCTCTAGGCCGATCCACGCGATGTGCGGAATTGCCGGGATTTTCCATGCCGAGACCCCCAAGCCGGTTGACCCTGTACGGGTCGAGCGGATGTGCGATGCGCTGGTCCATCGTGGGCCGGACGGGGCAGGGGTGTGGACCGATCATGGCGTCGGCCTCGGACACCGCCGCCTCTCGATCATCGATATCGCCGGATCACCTCAGCCGATGCACTCCGCCGATGGCCGTGCGGTGATCGTTTTCAACGGCGAAATCTACAATTTCCGCGAACTGCGCCGCGAGTTGGAGCGCGCAGGTTTCGCGTTCCGTACCTCGGGCGATACCGAGGTCATCCTAGCGGCATGGCAACGCTGGGGGCCGGATTGCCTTGCCCGGCTTGACGGGATGTTCGCCTTCGCGCTGTTCGATCTGGACAAGCGGCAGCTGTTCCTTGCGCGCGACCGCTTCGGGGTGAAGCCGCTGTTTCTGGCGCATCTGTCGGATGGCAGCATCGCCTTTGCCTCTGAGCTCAAGGGCCTGCTCGCGCACCCGCTGCTGCGCCGCCGGATCAATCCGGAGGCGATCGAGGCATACATGACCTGGGGCTACGTGCCCGACACGCATTCGATCCTTTCCGGCGTCGAAAAACTGCCCGCAGGCCATTTCTGGTTGCTGCAGCAAGGCCGCGCGCCGGGCCGTCCGCAGCGGTGGTGGGATATCGACTTCACCAGCCGCGAGCGTGGGAGCGAGGCCGATCTCTCAGCGCAGCTCGTCCACTTGCTGCGCGAAGGCGTGCGGTCGCGCATGGTCGCGGATGTGCCGCTGGGCGCGTTTCTTTCGGGCGGGGTCGATAGTTCGGGAGTGGTCGCGCTGATGAGCGAGGCTAGCAGCCAGCCGGTTCAGACCTGCTCGATCGGTTTCGATGTCGCCGCCTATGACGAGACCAGCTACGCCCGTCAGGTCGCCGCAAAGTTTGGCGCGGATCATCAGGAGCGGATCGTTGCGACCGATGATTTCGCTGCCATCGATACGCTTGCGGCGATGTTCGACGAGCCCTTTGCTGATGCTTCGGCCTTGCCGACTTGGCGCGTCTGCCAGCTGGCGCGCGAACGGGTGACGGTGGCGCTGTCGGGTGACGGGGCGGACGAGGCTTTCGGTGGATACCGCCGGCAGGTGTTCCACCACCACGAGGAGCGCGCCCGCTCGGTGCTCCCTGCCGGCCTGCGCGCCCCGTTATTCGGCACGCTGGGGCGGGTCTGGCCCAAGGCCGACTGGGCACCACGTCCCTTGCGCGCCAAGGCGACCTTGCTGGCGCTCGCGGAGTCGGGCGAGGAGGGCTATGCCCGCGGGCTTTCGGTGACCCTGCCGGACGCGCGCCGCGCGCTCTATTCGGACGCGTTCGCGGCCAGTCTCGACGGATTCCATGCCGAGGACGAGCTGATCGCGCTCATGCGCGCCGCTCCCGGCCGTTCGGGGCTCGACCGCGCGCAATATGCAGACCTCGCCTTCTGGATGCCCGGCGACATTCTCACCAAGGTTGATCGCACCAGCATGGCGGTGAGCCTCGAGGCGCGCGAGCCGCTGCTCGATCATCGTCTGGTCGAATTCGCTGCAAGGTTGCCCGAGGGCATGCGGGTCAGGGGTTCTACCGGCAAATATCTGCTCAAGAAGTCGCTTGAACGCTATCTCCCGCAGGACATCCTTTACCGGCCCAAGCAAGGCTTCGTCACGCCGATTGCCGATTGGTTTCGTACAGATCTGGCAGGTGCGGCGCGCGGGATTGCTACCAGCGGTAGCCTTGCCCAGACCGGGTTCTTCGATCCCAAGGCGATCAGTGCCATCGCCGAGGCCCATATCGCCAAGCGCGCCGACCATTCGCGCACGTTATGGCAGCTGCTGATGCTGGATAAGTCGCTGACTCAGTTGGGAGTGAGCGGTTAGCATTTCGTCGCTCCCGGGCGCTTCGTCTTTTCCTTGTAGGGCACCCCCATCCCAAAGTTTCCCTCGAAGGAAGCGCTATTCCTCGCTCCCATGGCCCAGCGCCATATACGCGTCGCTCTGCATTTCATTCAGGCGGCTCACCGTGCGCGCGAACTCGAAGGCGCCATCGCCCGTCGGGTAAAGTGCCTCAGGGACGGCTGCGGCAGTGACGAACAGCTTCACCCGGTGCTCGTAGAGTGCGTCGATCAGCTTGGTGAACCGGATTGCTTCGTTGCGGTTTTCCGGCCCCATTATGGGAATGCCGACGAGGATGACGGTGTGGAACGCGTGGGCGATGGCGAGATAATCCGCAGCTCCCCGGTTCTCGCCGCATAGCTTCTTGAAGCTGAACACGCCCACGCCCTTGAGGCTTTTGGGCACATGCAGCGTGCGTCCGCCGCCCAGATCAAGTTCGCCGCTGGGCACGTGGGCGGCATCCTCGGGTTCGAAATCGGTCAGGCGGAAAAACGCCTCGCGCACCTGTGCGGTGGCCGCGTCGCCCAGAGGCGCGTGCCACATGGCGAGCCCGCCGATGCGGTCGAGCCGGTAATCGGTCGGCCCATTCAATGACAGCACATCCATCCGTGTTTCGACGAGGTCAATGAATGGCAGGAACAGCGAGCGGTTGAGCCCGTCCTTGTAAAGCTCGCGCGGAGGCCGATTGGAGGTGGTGACCAGCACGGTGCCCTGTGCCATCAGCGCGGCAAAGAACCGGCCCATGATCGCTGCATCGGCAGTATTGGTGACCACCATCTCGTCAAACCCCAGACAGCGCACCTCCTGCGCCATGTCCTGCGCGACAGCGGTGAGCGGGTCCTCGCGCTGGGTCTTGCGGGCAGCCGCAATCCGGCGATCAACATCCAGCATGAAGGCGTGGAAATGGTCGCGCCGCTTGGCCGGGATTGCGAGCGTTTCGATGAACAGGTCCATCAGCATGGATTTGCCGCGCCCGACCCCGCCCCACAAATACACCCCGCGCGGATCAGGTGCTGGCGCTGCGCTGCCGATCAGCCGGGCAAGCAAGCCCTTTTTCGGAGGCGGCGCTTCCAGTTCGCGCTGCAACCGGTCGAGCCGCTCCGCGGCTGCACGCTGGTCAGGATCGGCGCGCAGTTCTCCGCTGGCGATCAGCGCGTCGTATCGGGCGAGAAGGCCGGTCATCGGCGGCCTGTCAGCCGCGCGAGCGCATCTTGCGCACGATACCCGAATAGGAGGCGATGATGTCCTCTCCGCCATCCTCTCGCGGCTGCGTCGCAAATCCGCGCAGGAACAGCATCCGCCCGGTCTCGCGCACGATCTCGCTGACGGCGTCCAGCGGGCGGGCAGGGTCGCAGCCGCCGACGAACTGCGTCGACAGTTCCACCGTCACTGACGGCCCCGCCTCGCCGCTGCCGTTGATGTGCATCGCCGCGAACAGCGCGATGTCGATCAGGCCGAGCGTTACTGCTCCATGGACATTGTTGACGAGGTTGGTGTGGCGCCGCTCGGGGAACATACGCAGGCGGCATTGCTGGCCCTCACGCCGGACCCGCATTTCGCCCAGAACCGAGGTGTTGAACCGGGTACGGTCCATCATGTTCCAGGTGTACCAGCCCGTCTCTCCGCCGCATTCCTCCGGCGGGATCGGGCGATACTCAAACGGCAAAGCCCTGTCGCCCGCGTCAGCCATCTGCCTGCCTTGTCCGAGCGATCAGATCGCGCGCTCGGCCATCATCTTCTTCGTTTCGGCGATGGCCTTGGCGGGCGAAAGGCCCTTGGGGCACACGTTCGCGCAGTTCATGATCGTATGGCAGCGGTAAAGACGGAACGGATCTTCCAGATCATCGAGCCGCTCGCCGGTCATCTCGTCGCGGCTGTCGGCGAGCCAGCGATAGGCCTGAAGCAGGATCGCCGGTCCGAGGAACTTGTCCGAGTTCCACCAGTAGCTCGGGCACGAGGTCGAACAGCAGGCGCACAGGATGCACTCGTAGAGGCCATCCAGCTGTTCGCGCTGTTCGGGCGATTGCAGCCGCTCCTTGCCGCTGGGCGTCGGGCTGACGGTCTGGAGCCAGGGGCGGATCGAGGCATATTGCGCGTAGAAGTGGGTGAAGTCAGGCACCAGATCCTTGATCACGTCCATGTGCGGCAGCGGCGTAATGCGGATCTCGCCCTTCAGATCCTCGATCGCGGTGGTGCAGGCGAGGCCGTTCTTGCCGTTCATGTTCATCGAGCACGAACCGCAGATGCCTTCGCGGCACGAGCGGCGGAACGTCAGCGTCGGGTCGATCTCGTTCTTGATCTTGAACAGGGCGTCGAGCACCATCGGACCGCATTCGTCGAGGTTGATCTCGAACTTGTCGTAACGCGGGTTCTGGCCAGAGTCGGGATCGTAGCGGTAGATCTTGAACGCCTTCACCCGGCCACCGGTGCTCTTGTGCACCTTGCCAGCGTTGTTGATCTTGGAATTCTTGGGGAGAGTGAAGGTCGCCATTGCGTGATCCCGTTTCGATTTGCACCCTATCTAGCGCCTGTTCCGGGCGAGGCAAGTCGCCGCTGCCTCATGGATGTTGCACGCTTTCGCACATGGCTTGAACGCGGCACAGCAACCGTGTTGGAGACACATGAGACACTGTTCAGGAATCGAAAACCACCCCGGGGAGAGGGTTGCCTTAAGGTGGCTGTGCGATCACCGCAAAAAGGCTGGAACCGGGGGGACATGCCAGAGCTTTAGCTCGCATGGATGATGTAGGACAGCGGGCACCGCATTGGCCGCGCAGCGCAGCGGTGTTCGGAGCTTCGGGCGGGATCGGCATGGCCTTGTGTGCGGCACTTGTCGCGGGGGGTACGGACGTGGTTCATGCCGGATCGCGCGGCGGAAAGCAGCCAGCAGGCACGGCCTACCGTCCCTTCGCCTTCGACCTCGCCGATGAAGCCAGCATCGCCGCCGCTGCCGAGGCGATGCGCGGTGATCCGCCCCAGTGGGTGATCGTGGCAACCGGGGTGCTGACGCTTCCCGACGGCAGCGGGCCCGAGCGGACTTACAGGCGGATCGATCCGGCGGTGATGGCCGAGGTGCTGGCGCTCAACACCATCGGCCCGGCATTGATCGCCAAGCACATGCTGGGGATCATGCCGCGTGGGAGCGCGTTCACCTTTGCGGCGATGTCGGCGCGGGTGGGGTCGATTTCGGACAACCGGCTTGGCGGGTGGCATGCCTATCGTGCGAGCAAGGCGGCGCTCAATATGCTGTTGAAGAACTTCGCGATCGAGATGGCGCGCACCCATCCTGACAGCGTCATTGTCGGCCTGCATCCCGGCACGGTGGACAGCGCGCTGTCGCAGCCGTTCCAATCGGGCCTTGCTCAGGGCCAGCTGACCGCGCCGCAGGATGCCGCCGCCAATTTGCTGGGCGTATTGTCACGTTTGACGCCAGAGCAATCGGGCCGGGTGTTCGACTTCCGCGGGGCGGAAGTTCCTGCCTAGTCGAACAAGTCGACCGCCAGATGCGCCCACAGTGTCAGGAACATCAGCACCCCCAGCAACGCCGCCCCGATCCGCCACCGGGGCGAGGCAAGGAAATACCAGGCAGCCTCCAGCCCTGCACAAAGTGCCGCCAGCATCATGCCGAAGACGGCAAAGTCCTCCGCGCCCCAATTGACTTCGTCACTCATCATTGTGCCGAGGGCCGGAAAGGCCAAGAGCATGGCAGCACACAGCCACAGGGTCGGGTGGAACCGGAAGCCCCGTTCGGGCGCAGCGCTCGTCGTCATTGCGGCATCCTGTCACATCGCAAGGTTTGGGCCATGTTTGGCTTTCGATCAAGATCGTGCCACGCAATTGCGCGTGAGGATAGAGGCCATTCGCTGGGAGAAGAGATCATGGGACTGAGCAGCTGGTACGAGGCGACGATCATGCCGCGCCTTATCACCTGTGCCTGTTCCCAAGGCCAGGTGATGAAGCGCCGGGCAGCGGTGGTCCCGCGTGCCCGGGGGGATGTGTTCGAACTGGGCTGCGGGGGCGGGATCAACCACGCCTTCTATGATCCATCCGCAATCACATCCTACGCCGGGATTGATCCGCACGAGGGCCTGCTTGACGGTGCACGAGCGGCGGCGCGCGAGAAGGGCTGGGCGGCTGATTTGCGGCAGGGATGGGGGGAGGCCATCCCTTTCGCCGATGCCAGTTTCGATTGCGTGGTCTGCACCTTTACCCTGTGTTCGGTCAATGATCCCGCCCGCGTGATGACCGAACTGCGCCGCATCCTGCGTCCGGGCGGCGAGGCGCTGTTCCTCGAACATGGCCGTGCCCCGGATGCCCCGGTGCGCGCCTGGCAGCAACGGATCGAGCCGGTGTGGAAGCGACTTGCCGGAGGCTGTCACCTCACACGTCCGATTGCAGGGGCCTTGCAAGGTGCAGGCTTTGCCGTCGAGCTGCTGGGGGAGGGCTACACCCCGCAGGCCCCGCGCTTTGCGGGGTGGATGGAATGGGGCGTTGCGCGCAAGCCATAATGGCAAAGGGCAGGAGAGATTGCTCCCTCCTGCCCTTCAACCGGTCTGACCTTGCGGCCTGAGACTATTCTCCGAAAGTGCGTTGCCACCATCCGCGGCGCGGCTTGGTTTCGGCTTCGGTCCCGGTATTGAGCTCGGGCTCGGTCGCCTCGGTGCTGGCCGTCTCTGACGGGGACTGCGCAGGTTCGGTTGCCTCTGCGGTTTCGGCATCGCCGGGCTCGGCAGCTTTTGCCTTGCGCGGCGCGCGCTTGCGCTTGGGTTTTTCCGCCGGAGCCTCGGCTTGCTCGGACGGAGGCACAGTGGCATCGGCGGCGGCGAGTTCGGGCGCGGCTTCTTCCGCGACCGGATCGGGTGCCTTGGCTTTGCGCGGTGCGCGGGTCCGCTTGGGCTTCTCGGCAGGCGCTTCGGCTGCGGGCTCTGTTTCGACCACGGGTTGCTCGGGCTCTGCCGGGGCCTCAACCTCAGCCTGTTCGGTTGTCAGGCCATTGCCGTCGTCACCTCCCTCGGCGTCCAGGCCTTCGCCCTCGGCTCCTTCATCCGACCGGCGCTTCCGCCCGCGACCACCGCGACGGCGGCGCTTTTTGGGGCGGCCTTCGCTGTCGTCTGCGGATTCGGGCACGGCGCTTTCATCGCTGTCTTCGCTGGCTTGGCCTTCGGTTTCGCCTTCGTCCTCGCTGGCTTCGCCCTCGGCACCATCTTCGCGCTCACCGCGGGCACGATTGCGTCCGCCGCGCCGACGGCGCCGCTTTTTCTTGCGTCCGCCTTCGTCGTCATTGTCCGCGCGCTCCCGGCGCGGCTGACGGGGCTCGCGCTCCTCGGCCTCCTCTTCGGCGAAATCCTCTTCGTCCTCGGGGAGATCGTCGTCATCGTCATCGTCAATGATCGGTTCGAACTTCGGTGCCTGGAGCGGGCGCGGACCGGCACTGGACACGGTCATCTTCGCGCCTTCCTGCTCTCCCTCGGGCACCACTTCGACGCTGACGCCATAGCGTTGTTCGATCTCGACCAGATCGCCGCGCTTTTCGTTGAGCAGGTAAATTGCGGCTTCGGTGCTTGCGCCAAGCCGGATTTGCGTGCCCTTTCCACGCGCCGCTTCGTCCTCGATGAGACGCAGCGCTGAAAGTCCGGCCGAAGAGGCGGTACGCACGAGGCCGGTACCGTCGCAATGCGGGCAGGCGCGGGTGGTCGCTTCGAGCACGCCGGTGCGCAGGCGCTGGCGGCTCATTTCCATCAGGCCGAACGAACTGATGCG
>RDXA01000292.1 GCA_004292705.1 Sphingomonadales bacterium
GAAAGCACCGCGCCGGCCACAAAGCCGATCGCGGGCACCACGCCCAGCGCAAAAGCGACAATCAGGCCGACCACGACGCCCACAAGCGTGATGGTGGTATATTGGCGGTTCAAATAGGCCTGCGCGCCTTCCTGAATGGCGGCGGCGATTTCCTGCATGCGTGCATTGCCGGGGCTCGCGCTGAGCACCTGCATGCTGGTGACGATGCCATAGACAATGGCCAACACCCCCAGCCCAATCGAAATGAGCAATAGATTCACGAGCAATCCCCTCTCGTCTTATGTTGCTTCCCCTTGCGGGGCGCCTGCGCCTCGTTTTGATCCCATGGGCGCGGGCGGGCAGTCTTAGGCGCTCGGCAAGCGCTGGCAAGCCTTGGGCCCCTGGCAGCCCCCGTTTTGCCGGGATTTGCGCAGTTTTGAGAGGGGCCGGGGTCAGTGGCGATAGCCAAGACTGGCGGGATCGGTCAGCGGCGTGTCGCCCAGCACCAGTGGTGCAGGCCCGCAAGGGACAACGGTGCCGATGCGGTGCGTCGCAACCGGCAGCACCGCGGCCTTTGGGGCTGTGAACAGCAACTCGTAATCATCGCCCCAGCGGACGCATTCGCCAAATCGGGCGGGATCGGCGACCGGGATCGCCTGTGGTTCTAACGCGAGCGTGACCCCGCTTGCCTCGGCCATGCGGAAGGCATCGAGCAGCAGCCCGTCGGACACGTCCATCATCGCGGTGACAAGCGGGGCGAGCGCGATCCCTTCGGCCAGGCGCGGGATCGGACGGTGGAATGCAGCCTGATGGTCAGGATCGCCTCCGAACCCGAGCATCGCGCGGCCTACCGCGCCTGTAGAATAGATATGGTCGCCCACCTGCGCGCCGCTTCTTGCCGGAACGGGGGTGTGGGTCGCCCGTCCGATCGCGGTCAGGCCGAAGCTGCGCGGGCCTTGCGCCGCCACCGTGTCTCCGCCAAGCAGGGGCGCATCGAAGGTGGTCAGCGCGTCGTGCAACCCTTCGAGAAAGCGCGCATCATCGCGCCCCAGCACGTGGCCGAGCAGAACCCCCAGCGGCTTCGCGCCCTTGGCGGCAAGGTCTGAAAGGTTGGTGGTGACCAGCTTCCACGCAACATCGGCCATATCGGCATCGGCGCGGAAGTGGGTGCCCTCGGCCATCATGTCATGGGTGATGACCAGCGTCTCGCTGCCGATGGTGATGACAGCGCAATCATCCTGCAAACCGCGCGCCCCGGGGTGGAGCGGCAAGGCGCGCAGGGCGACGATGAAGTCGGCTTCGTTCATGCGCCCTATCCAATATCCGTTCGCCCTGAGCTTGTCGAAGGGCTGCACTTTCTTCCGGACATTCCGCAGAAAAGGGAAGGACTAGGGTTGAACCTTCGGTTCAGCTTCGCTTCCGACAAGCTCAGCCCGAACGGGTCTGGGGATCAGGCCCGCACCTCGCGCGCCACCGCATCCAGAATGCCGTTGACGAACTTCGCCTGCCCGTCGTCGAAGAACGCCTTGGCGACCTCGACATATTCGTTGATCGTCACCGCAGCAGGCACATCCGCGCGGGCGATGAGTTCATAGGTCCCGGCGCGCAGCACTTGCAGCATCGTCTTGTCGAGCCGCGCGATGCTCCAGCCGCTGGCGAGCTTCCCCGCCACCAGCGCATCGATTTCGTCCCGGCGGGCGTCCACGCCGCGCACCACGTCGTCGAAGAACGGCACTTCGGCATCGGCATATTCGGCGTCGCCAAAGGCGTCCTCGTCGATGTCGCGGCCCAGCCGGTGCTGGTGGAATTCGTCGAGCAGCTTGGCGAGCGCGGTGCTTTCCATGTGCTGCTGGTAAAGCGCCTGAACGGCGGCGAGGCGCGCGGCCGAGCGGGCCTGCGAGCGGGCAGGTGAGTTCATTTGATCCTCAGTTCCACGGATTTGGCGTGGGCAGGCAGCCCCTCTGCATGGGCGAGCGTCGCGGCAGCAGGGCCGATCGCGGCGAAGGAGGCATCATCGAGGCCGAGGAAGCTGGTGCGCTTCATGAAGTCGAGCACCGACAGCCCGCTCGAAAACCGTGCGCGCCGTCCGGTGGGCAGCACATGGTTGGGGCCTGCGACATAGTCGCCCACCGCCTCAGGCGTCATCCGGCCAAGGAAGATGCTCCCGGCATGGCGGATCGCCGCAAGGTAGGGCTCGGGATCGTCAACCGCGATCTCGACGTGTTCTGCCGCGAGACGATTGGCGAGCGCGGGCGCTTCGGCCAGCAGATCGTTGACCACGATCATCACGCCATGCGCGTCCCAGCTCGCCCGCGCGGTCTTTCCGGTGGCCAGCTGGGTGATCTGAAGGTCAATGCAGTCCTCCACCTGCCGCGCGAACCCGGCATCATCGGTGATCAGGATCGATTGCGAAGTCGGATCATGCTCAGCCTGCGAGAGGAGGTCGGCAGCGATCCAGTCGGGATCGTTCTTGCCATCGGCAATCACGAGGATCTCTGACGGCCCGGCGACCATGTCGATCCCGACCACGCCGTAAAGCTGGCGCTTGGCCTCGGCCACCCAGGCATTGCCGGGGCCGGTGATGACGTCGACCGGGCGAATGCGCTTCGTGCCATAGGCGAGCGCGCCGACTGCCTGCGCCCCGCCGACGCGCCAGATCTCGTCCACGCCCGCGATATGCGCGGCGGCGAGCACCATCGGGTTCGATTGGCCCTTGGGCGTCGGGGTGACGACCACCAGCCGCTCGACCCCGGCAACGCGCGCCGGAATGGCGTTCATCAGCAGCGAGGACGGATAGGCCGCGCGCCCGCCGGGGACATAAAGCCCCGCCGCATCCACCGCCCGCCAGATCGCGCCCAGCCTGACGCCCGAGGAATCGACATAGTCACGGTCAGCGGGGAGCTGCGCTTCGTGATAGGCGCGGATGCGCGCGGCGGCGAGTTCGAGCGCATCGCGCAAGGCCGGGTCGAGGTCGTTGTAGGCCTGTTCGCAGCGCTCGCGGGTGATCACCCAGTCGCTGTCGTCGACCAGTGCATAGCCATCGAAGCGCTGGGTGTATTCGACCAGCGCGGCATCGCCGCGCCCCTTCACCGCCTGAAGGATCGCGGTGACCTGCCCGGCAACGTCATTGTCGGATTCGCGCCGGGCGTCGACGATACGGGCAAACCGCGTCTCGAAATCGGGCTGGAGCGTGGAGAGCAAGGACACGGTCATGCAGCGGCAGCTTTCTGTTCGCGCGCCTCGACCTCGCGGCGGAAGGCATCGACCAGCGCGGCGACACGGCGGTCGGTCTTCAATGCGGTGCGGTTGACGATCAGCCGTGCGGAAATCTCGAGAATCGTCGCAGTCTCGACCAGCCCGTTCTCGCGCAGCGTGGTGCCGGTCGAAACCAGGTCGACGATCTGGCGGGCAAGGCCGAGCGACGGGGCAAGCTCCATCGCGCCGTTCAGCTTGACGCATTCGGCCTGAACCCCGGCCGCTTCAAAGTGGCGGCGGGTGAGGCTGGGGTACTTGGTGGCGACGCGCAGATGGCTGATGCTGCCCGCTTCGTCGGTGTCGCTTTCCATCCGCGCAACCGAGAGGCGGCACAGGCCGATGCCGAGATCGACCGGCGCGTAGAGATCGGCGTAATCGAACTCCTCGATCACGTCCGAACCGACGATCCCGACCTGCGCTGCACCGTGGGCGACGAAGGTCGCGACATCGAAGGCGCGTACGCGGATCATACGCATGTCGTTGCGCGTGCATGCAAAGGCCAAAGCGCGGCTTTTGGGGTCATGGAACGCCGCCTCCGGTTCCACTCCGGCGCGCGCCATCACCGGCAGCGCCTCGTCAAGAATGCGCCCCTTGGGGACAGCAAAGGTGAGCTGTCCGGGATTGTCGGGTTGGCCAATACTGGTCATGATCGGGGGCGCACTTAGGGTCGGACGGGCAAAAGGGCAATGGCAATGGCGGTGAGCGAGCCGGGAATCATGGGTCTGGAAGACTTTACTTCGGCGCTGGAATGGCAGGCCCGCCATGCCGAG
This sequence comes from Sphingomonadales bacterium, assembly GCA_004292705.1. Classification (GTDB taxonomy): domain Bacteria; phylum Pseudomonadota; class Alphaproteobacteria; order Sphingomonadales; family Sphingomonadaceae; genus Erythrobacter. The sequence goes on from RDXA01000292.1 coordinate 4,005, forward strand.
GAAAACGGTGCGCCAGCGACGGCGCGCGTGATCCGCGCGCTTGCCGGGGTGCGGGCCAGCGACACGGCGACCGGCCGCCGGATCGCGAACTGGCCGGGCCTGACGCTGAAGGACGCAATGCCGCTGCGGATCGCAGGCGGCTTTCACCACCTGCTGCTGACTGGAGCGGATCACCGGCTGGCCGCGGTCTACTCCGGCGCGATCACCGATCAGGCGGCGGTCGATGCGCTGGTGCTCGATCTGACGCAGCGGTTCGATGCGCGGCTGCTGCCGTGGCTCGATGGCCCGCCGCAGACCAACGAGGCGGGCCGCGCGGCGAGCATCTTGGCCGGGCTGCTGTGGTTGGCGCAGCGGGTCGCCTCGCCGCGGTTCGACCTGTTCGAGCTCGGCGCGAGCGCGGGGGTCAACACGATGATCGATCGCTATTTCTTCCAGCTCGGCG
>RDXA01000293.1 GCA_004292705.1 Sphingomonadales bacterium
CATGGCAGACCTGACGCGGCAGACCTTCTTTGCCGGACAGCGTCTGGCAACCCGCAACCCGATCGGCACCGACGAGACGCTCAAGGCAGCCAGCGGCAAAGCGGTGAAAGCCTTCTACGAACGCTGGTATCGTCCAGAGAACACCGTGATTGTGGTTGCAGGCGATGCGGATCCGATGGTGTTGGCCGGGCTGGTGGAGCAGTGGTTCGGCGACTGGAAAGGCACCGGAACGCCGGGCGTCGCGCCCGCCTTCGGCGATCCTGTCGCTCCGGCAGACGCAGCCGAGCCCAGCGGATCGACGACACCGATTGGCGAGCTTGCCGTCGGGGTCGAACCCGATCTGTCGCGCAGCCTGACCTATGCGATCATGCGGCCCTGGCGGCAGGTGCCGGATACGATCATCTACAATGAGGGCCTGCTGACCGACGCGGTCGCCCAGGCGATCATCAACCGCCGGTTGGAAAGCCGCGCGCGGGGCGGTGGCAGTTTCCTCTATGCGCAGGTCCAGCAGGACGATGTCTCGCGCTCGACCGATGCGACCTTTGTCACCTTCGCGCCGCTGACCGGCGACTGGCAGGCCGCGCTGGCCGATGTGCGCAGCGTCATCGCCGATGCGATTGCCAACCCGCCCACGCAGGAAGAGATCGACCGTGAGGTTGCGCAATTCGATGTGGTCTTTGCCAACGAGGTCGAGCAGGAACGCGTGCAATCGGGCAGTGACCTTGCCAACAATCTCGTCAACGCGGTCGATATCCGCGAGACCGTCGCTGCGCCCAAGGTCGTGCTCGGAGTGTTTCGCAATATGAAGCCGCGATTGACTCCCGAGGCCGTGCTGGAGCGCACCCGCGCCCTGTTTGAGGGCACAGTGACGCGCTCGGTCTATGTAACGCCGACTGCGGGCGAGGCCGATGTCGCTACGCTTCGGCTCGCGCTCGTCAGCGAGGCCAAAGTCGATGGCACCGCGCGACTCGCGGCGCAGACCATCGCGTTTGCCGACCTGCCTCCGGTCGGCACACCCGGCAACATCACGCGGCAAGCCCCGCTGGGCGTGCTCGAGATCGAGCAAGTCGACTTCGCCAACGGGGTCAAAGCGCTTGTCTGGGCCAATGATGCTGAACCGGGCCGGGTCACTGTGCGCGTCCGCTTTGGCGCAGGCTGGCGCGCCTTTGACGAAGCAAGCGCGGTTTATGCCTTGCTGGGTGAGGCGGCACTGGTCGGCTCGGGGCTGGGCGACCTTGGCCAGAACGAGATCGACCGGCTGGCCACTGGGCGCAAGTTCGGCTTCGATTTCGCCATCGACGATGCGGTCTTCACTTTCACCGCGCAGACCCGGTCGGAGGATGTAAACGACCAGCTTTACCTCTTTGCCGCCAAGCTCGGGATGCCGCGCTGGGACAAAGACCCTGTCTTGCGCGCCAAAGCCGGGGCGGAGCTCGCCTACAACACCTTTTCGACCAGCCCGGGCGGCGTGCTTGGCCGCGATCTCGAATATCTCGTGACTGGCGGCGACAAGCGGTTCGCCACACCCGACCCGGCCGCGCTCAAGGCGGCGACGCCCGAGGCGTTTCGCGCCGTGTGGGAGCCGCTGCTCAAGCAAGGCCCAATCGAGGTGCTGGTGTTTGGCGAGTTCGATCAGGCGGCTGTCATCGAGCAATTGCGCCTGACGTTCGGCGCCTTGCCGCCGCGTGAGGCCATCGCTCCCGATGTTGCGGCGCGTGTTCCGCCTTTTGCTCCGGCGAGCGCGACCCCGATTGTCGTCACCCACCGCGGCGATGCCAATCAGGCCGCCGCGGTCGTGGCATGGAAGAGCGGCGGCGGCGTTGCTTCCCTGCGCGAGAGCCGCCAGCTCGAGATCCTCACGCAACTGTTCAACAACCGTTTGCTCGAAGCCCTGCGCGAACGTGCCGGAGCCAGCTATTTTCCGCAGGTTTTCTCAAGCTGGCCCGCCGATCTTGCGAGCGGCGGACGGATCACTGCGCTCGCTCAGCTCGAACCCGAATTCGTGCCGGTGTTCTTCGCCGAGGCCGAGAAGATTGCCAAGGATCTGGCCGCCAACCCGCCCTCCGCCGATGAGCTTGCGCGGGTGACCGAGCCGCTCGGCCAGCGCATCCGCCGCGCCTCGACCGGCAACCAATTCTGGCTGTTCAATCTCGAAGGTGCGACGCAGGACCCGCAGCGCGCCGCGCTGTTGCGCTCGCTGCTGTCGGACTATTCGCAGACCAGCCCGCAGGCGATGCAGTTCCTTGCGGATCGCTACCTCGCCAACAGCGATCCTTTCCGCCTGGCCATCATTCCCGAAGGCCAGACCCTCGCCAATGCCCCAGCTTCCGGTGCGAGTACGAATACTGCGCTGGAGGGCATGACCGGGCGTTGATCGGCCCCGCCGCTGACAGTGGACGGGAAATAAAGTTGTTCGAAGCGGCATTGCTGCTTTACAATTTGTGCTGCGCTCCTGTAGCGGGCGCCCCCGCGCCGTGTGCTGCGCGCCCTGCAAGATGAAAGAGTTGTGACCGTGCCTGAGACTTGGACCCCGCAGAGCTGGAAGGCCTTCGAAGCGCGCCACCTGCCGCATTACGAGGATGCGGCCGAGCTTGCCGAAGCGGAAAAGACGCTGTCGTCTTATCCCCCGCTGGTGTTCGCGGGCGAGGCGCGTGCGCTCAAGGCCGATCTGGCGCAGGTCGCGAACGGCCATGGCTTCCTGTTGCAAGGCGGCGATTGTGCCGAGAGCTTCGCCGAGTTCCACCCCAACAACATCCGCGACACCTTCCGCGTGCTGTTGCAGATGGCGGTGGTGATGACCTTCGCCAGCAAGCGCCCGGTGGTGAAGGTGGGGCGGATGGCGGGCCAGTTCGCCAAGCCGCGCTCCTCAGCCACCGAGACGATCGATGGCGTGACGCTGCCGAGCTACCTCGGCGACAACATCAACGGGATCGAGTTCGACCCCGTCAGCCGCCGCAATGATCCGGCGCGGATGGTGAAGGCCTATTCGCAGGCCGCCGCTACGCTCAACCTGCTGCGCGCCTTCGCGGGCGGCGGCTATGCCAATCTGAGGCAGGTCCACCAGTGGACGCTCGATTTCATGGGCCGCACGCCCTGGACCGAGAAGTTTGCCCAGATGGCCGACCGCATCGGCGAGGCGCTCGATTTCATGGAGGCCTGCGGGGTCGATCCCGGCACAGTGCCGCAGCTGAAGGGCACCAGCTTCTATACCAGCCACGAAGCCCTGCTGTTGCCTTACGAACAGGCGATGACGCGGCAGGATTCGCTGACCGGCGATTGGTACGCGACCAGCGCGCACATGCTGTGGATCGGGGATCGCACCCGCTTCCCGGGCTCGGCCCATATCGAATTTGCGCGCGGGATCGGCAATCCGCTTGGCATGAAGTGCGGGCCGAGCCTCGAGCCTGATGCGCTGATTCGCCTGCTCGACGAACTCAATTCGCAGCGCGAGGCCGGCCGGATCACGCTGATCAGCCGCTTTGGCCATGACAAGGTCGAAGAAGGCCTGTCCAAGCTGGTCCGCGCCGTCATGCGCGAAGGACATCCCGTGGTCTGGTCCTGCGATCCGATGCACGGCAATGTCGTCAAGTCCGACAGCGGCTTCAAGACCCGCCCTTTCGACCGCATCCTGCGCGAAGTGAAGGGCTTCTTCGCTGTCCACCGCGCCGAAGGCTCGCACCCCGGCGGCATCCATATCGAGATGACCGGGCAGGACGTGACCGAATGTGTTGGCGGAGCGGTGGCGATTACCGAGGAGCGTCTCGGCGACCGTTATCACACCCATTGCGACCCGCGCCTCAACGCCGAACAATCGCTCGAACTCGCTTTCCTCGTGGCCGAAATGCTCAACAAGGCGGCGGGTGGCCGCGAGGCTGAAGTGAGCCACGCGGCTTGAGGGGTGTGCTGCGCGCGCAACGCGCAGTAAAGCCTGATGGGCGCGGTGATTTTCCGATAGCATCGGAGCTGGCAAGCGTCTTGCCTGTGTAACGGCGGGCAGCCATGTTCCGAATGCCCGTCGTCAAGCGGCAAGGGAGCGCGTGCGTGCATCGCAGCAATCATGATAATGCGAGAGCGGGCGACGGGGCCACCGCGCTGGCTGACCGTTTCCGCGC
>RDXA01000294.1 GCA_004292705.1 Sphingomonadales bacterium
CGAGTTTCCGTGTGACGAGGTGGCGGCGGTCGCCTCGAGCCGTTCGGTCGGCACCGAGGTGGAATTCGGCGACACCGGCAAGATGCTCAAGTGCAAGAACATCGAGCATTTCGACTGGGCCGGATGGGACATCGCGCTGTTCGCGGCAGGCTCCGGCCCGGCCAAGGAATATGCCCCCAAGGCAGCGGCGGCTGGTTGTATCGTCATCGACAACTCATCGCTCTATCGTATGGATCCTGATGTACCCCTGATCGTGCCGGAGGTGAACCCCGATGCGATTGACGGTTACACCGCGCGGAACATCATCGCCAACCCCAACTGCTCGACCGCGCAGCTGGTGGTGGCGCTGAAGCCGCTGCACGATTTCGCCACGATCAAGCGGGTGGTCGTAAGCACCTACCAATCGGTCTCCGGCGCGGGCAAGGCGGGGATGGACGAGCTGTTCCAGCAGTCACGCGCCATTTTCGTCGGCGATCCGGTGGAGCCCGCCAAGTTCACCAAGCAGATCGCCTTCAACGTGATCCCCCACATTGACAGCTTCCTTGATGATGGTTCCACCAAGGAAGAATGGAAGATGGTGGTGGAGACCAAGAAGATTCTCGACCCGAAGATCAAGCTGAACGCCACCTGCGTGCGGGTGCCCGTGTTCGTCGGCCACTCCGAAGCGGTGAATATCGAATTCGAGAACGAAATCTCGGCCGAACAGGCGATGGACATCCTGCGCGAGGCCCCCGGCGTCATGCTAATCGATAAGCGCGAGGACGGCGGCTATATCACCCCCGTCGAATGCGTCGGCGATGCTGCGACCTTCGTCAGCCGCGTGCGCGAGGATCCGACGGTGGAGAACGGCCTGACCCTGTGGTGCGTCTCGGACAACCTGCGCAAGGGTGCCGCACTCAACGCGGTGCAGATCGCCGAATTGCTCGGCCGCCGTCATCTGAAGAAGGGATAAGCGTCATGCGTCTCGCTCTCCTTGCGCTGGCAGGCGCACTGGCTCTGGCAGGATGCGACAGCGGCGAGGTGCCTAGCCCCGCCGAACGCCAGCAAGGGGAGGCGGAGCAAGGCGCAGTCGCAGCCAATATGGTCGAACTGCGCAGCGAGGGGCTTTCCGCCGGTGCCGAGGCATTCTACTTCGCCGCTGGTCAGGCCGAAGTCGAGGCGGCGCTCGCCAAGGCGCTGGGGGCCAAGATCCGCACCGGGCGTAACGAAGAGTGTGGTGCCGGGCCGATCGATTTTGCCGATTTTGGCGGCGGGCTGACCCTGCATTTTCAGGACGGCCGCCTTGTCGGGTGGAATTGGCACGGCCCGCAGGATGGCGATCCCCCGGCGACCGGCACGATCACACTGCCGGGCAAGGTCCAGGTGGGCGCGGCGCGCGCGATTGTCGAGGCCGCGCCCGGCTTCGCCAAGATCGAGGGCAGCACACTGGGCGAGGAATTCGCGCTGGGCGAGCGCCTCGGCGGGTTCATCGCCGCGGACAAGGTCGAGATGCTCTACGCCGGGACGCAGTGTTTCTTCCGCTGAGAAAGGCGATGCCATGACGCTCCACGCCGACCTGTTCTTCAGCTTCCGTTCGCCCTATTCCTATCTTGCGGTGGGCCGATACCGGGCGATGGCCGGGGAATACGATCTCTCCATCGCCTTGCGCACCGTGCTGCCGATCGCGATCCGCGATCCGTCGATCCTGTTCACCGGCAGCCCCAATGTCGGGCGCTACATCTTCATGGATGCCGCCCGCTCTGCGCAGATGCTCGGCATTCCCTATCGCTGGCCGCGCCCCGATCCGGTGGTGCAAAACCTCGCGACCCGCGAAATCGCCGCTGACCAGCCCTATATCCATTGGCTTTGCCGGATGGGACAGGCCGCCGAGCGGAGAGGGCAGGGGCTGGCATTCGCTGACGAGGTTTCGAGGCTGATCTGGAGCGGCAGCGTCGATGACTGGCATCACGATGGCCACATGACTGGGGCTTGCGACCGCGCTGGTCTGGACTTCACGGCGCTCGACAATGAGGCGCAGACGGATGCCGCCGCGCTCGATGCCGAAATCGCGGCAAACCAGACCGCGCTCGAAGCGGCAGGGCATTGGGGTGTCCCCACCTTTGTCTTCGAGGGTGAGCCCTTTTTCGGGCAAGACCGCATCGAAATGGCGCGCTGGCGGATGGAGCAAAAGGGGCTGGCGCGCCGCGATGCTTGACCATTTCGCCTCTTTCGATGGCACGCAGCTTGCGGTCCATTCGGAAGGCGAAGGGCACCCCGTCATCCTGCTGCACGGGCTGTTTTCTTCGGCCCACATGAACTGGATCAAGTGGGGCCACGGCGCACGATTGGCGGCGGCCGGGTTTCGGGCAATCATGCTCGATTTCCGCGTCCACGGAGAGAGCGAGGCCCCGCATGATCCAGCCGCTTATCCCTCCGGCGTGCTGGTGCGCGACGTGGCGGCGCTGGCCGAGCACATCGGTCTGGAGCCGGGCGGGTTCGACCTCGTCGGCTTCTCGCTGGGCGCGCGCACCGCGATCCACACCGTAGCGCATGGTATCCTTGAACCTCGGCGACTGGCGATTTGCGGCATGGGGCTGGAAGGCCTGGCGGGATGGGCGCGGCGGGCCGACCACTTCAAGCGGGTGATTGACGAGTTCGATACGATCAAGCCCGGCGATCCCGCCTACACCGCGCGCACTTTCCTCAAGTCGCAAGGGGTCGACCGGGTTGCGGCGCGGCTGCTGCTGGATGCGATGGATGATTTCGATCTCGCCGCGCTTGCCAATATCACCATGCCCACGGCGGTGATCTGCGGCGATGAGGACATGGACAACGGCTCGGCCGAGAAGCTTGCGGTGCGCCTGCCCGATGCGCGCTACGTCGCCGTGCCCGGTACCCATATGAACAGCGTGACGAAGCCGGAGCTCGGCATAGCCATCACGGCGTTCCTCGCGGGTTGATTCCCGCGTCCCGGCAGTCCAAACCTGCATTCATTGTCATATGACTGACGGGAACCCCTTACGATGAAACTTGCCGCTCCCTTGCTGCGCAGCGCCGCTGCTGCGCTTGCCATCGCCGTCGCCGCTCCGCTTGCAGCGCAGGGCGCAGCGCCCGCCACCACAGGGGCCGCTGCGACCTATCCCGAAACGCCTGACGGTGCGAAGGCATGGATCGCTTCGGTCGAGGCTGATCTCGGGGCCTTTGCTGCAGAATATGGCCATGTGTCGTGGCTCAATGCGACCTACATCAATCACGATAGCGACACGCTCGCGGCAAAATATGGCGCGGAGTTGACCCTCAAGCAGGTGGCCTTCGCCAACGAGGCAGCACGCTATGCCCGGGTGGCCGGGCTGGATGCCGAAACAAAGCGCAAGCTTGATATGTTGCGCATCGGGATCTCGCTGCCCGCGCCGAACCGCCCTGGCGCAGCCGAGGAATTGAACGCTATCGCTACCAGCCTCGGCTCGGCTTATGGACGCGGCAAGGGCACCTTGAACGGCCAGCCGATCAACGGCTCCGACATCGAGGCCGAGATGGGCAATCTCGAACGCACGCCCGAAGAGCTGAAGGAAATGTGGGCGAGCTGGCACGATAATGTCGGCGCGCCGATGCGGGCCGATTACACCCGCATGACGGGCATCGCCAACGAAGGCGCCAAGGAACTGGGCTTTGCCGATCTCGGCGCGATGTGGCGTTCGGGCTACGATATGCCGCCCGAACAATTCGCCGCCGAGACCGAGCGGATGTGGCAGGAGGTGAAGCCGCTCTACATCGCGCTCCACACCTATGTCCGCCGCAAGCTCAACGAGAAATACGGCGATGCCGTCCAGCCGCGCACCGGCCCGATCCGGGCCGATCTTCTCGGTAACATGTGGGCGCAGGAATGGGGCAATATCTACCCGACGGTCGCGCCCGCGGGCGCAGGCGATATCGGCTACGACCTTACCGATCTGATCGCCAAGAAAAACCTCGATGCGGTCGGCATGGTGAAGGTGGGCGAGCAGTTTTTCTCCTCGCTCGGCTTTGCGCCGCTGCCTGCCACCTTCTGGGAACGCAGCCAGTTCACAAAGCCTGCTGACCGCGAAGTGGTGTGCCACGCTTCGGCGTGGAACGTCGACAACGTCGATGATCT
>RDXA01000295.1 GCA_004292705.1 Sphingomonadales bacterium
CTCGATTCGTAAGTTTTCCGAAAAGCCGATCACCATCGACATGCTGCGCGATTTCGGTTCGATGTCGGACAAGATGGCGACCGCGCTGAAGATCGCGGGTGCGTGCCGCATGAACATCGTCATCTCGGGCGGTACCGGTTCCGGTAAAACGACCATGCTCAACGCCCTGTCGAAGATGATCGACCCGGGCGAGCGCGTGCTGACCATCGAAGACGCGGCCGAACTTCGCTTGCAGCAGCCGCACTGGCTGCCGCTCGAAACCCGTCCGCCGAACCTTGAAGGGCAAGGCGCGATTACCATCGGCGACCTGGTGAAGAACGCGCTGCGTATGCGCCCGGACCGCATCATCCTCGGCGAAATTCGCGGCGCGGAGTGTTTCGACCTGCTCGCCGCGATGAACACCGGTCACGATGGTTCGATGTGTACGCTCCACGCCAACTCCCCGCGTGAATGCCTTGGCCGTATGGAGAACATGATCCTGATGGGTGACATCAAGATCCCCAAGGAAGCCATCAGCCGCCAGATCGCCGAATCGGTCGACCTGATCGTGCAGGTCAAGCGTCTGCGCGACGGCTCGCGCCGCACCACCAACATCACCGAAGTGATCGGGATGGAAGGCGACGTGATCGTGACGCAGGAGCTGTTCAAGTTCGAGTATCTCGACGAGAGCGAGGACGGCAAGATCCTCGGCGAATTCCGCGCCTCGGGTCTGCGTCCCTACACGCTGGAAAAGGCGCGCCAGTTCGGGTTCGATCAGGCTTATCTGGAAGCGTGTCTCTGACGAATCAGGCGTTCGCCGGACGCTGATGTCCGTGTTGGAGACACTTGAGACACTGTCCAGAAACAGAAAATCTGACGCCCTCGATTGCGCCCACGCAGTCCAGCACAGGAAGGGGTCGGGCGAGGTCATCATCCGACCTTGTCAGCGAAACCGCAGGTAGGAAAGCCGCTACCATCGGACAACCCAGATGGACCCGCGTCCGGCATAAAGCGCCCGCTTTCGCGGCACAGCGCAGCGAAGCTAAAGCCGTCCGAGCACCGCAGGCAGGCCGAGCGCGAGGCACCCGCCACCGACGATCGCGGCGAGCATGAACAGCGTCAGCCACGGTATCCAGCCGACCTGTTCAAGCCGCGCCAGATCGCGGCGCTTGGCCCGGCGGCGCTCCATCATCCCGGCAAAGCCGGCGAACACCCAGAACATGCCGCCCACCAGCGCCAGCTGTGCGGCATCGCTGAGCAATTCGAACTGGGCGAAGATATCCATCCTGCGCCGCATATGGGGCGAAGGCCCGCTTGCACAACCCTCCCGCCTGCGCCAAGCCCGGCGCGATGGATGGCTCGATCGCCCGCCCACGCCCGCTGCTTGCGCTGTTCGTTCGGCTTCTCGCCGCCTTTGCGCTTGCCACTATGGGCATGCTGGTGAAGCTGGCCGGGGATCGCGGCGCGCATTTGATCGAGTTGATCTTCTGGCGGCAGCTGTTGACCGTGATCCTGCTCGGCGCGGGCCTTGCCCTGACCGGCAGGTTGGCAATGCTGCGCACACAGCGACTGCCCGCCCACGCCTGCCGCGCAGCAAGCGGCCTGTTCGGAATGCTTTTCACCTATGGTGCAGTGCTGCTGCTGCCATTGGCGGAGGCGACGACGCTCGGCTTTACGGCGCCAGTGTTTGCCGTGCTGCTCGCCATCGTGCTGCTGCGCGAGCGGATTGGGCCCTATCGCTGGGGCGCGGTGGCGATGGGCTTTGCCGGCGTGATCGTGGTCATGCAGCCCTTCGGTGGGCTGCATGAAGGCGTCACACTGGCCGGAATCGCGGTGGGTCTTGTCGCACCTTTCATGGTGGCGGTGATCAGCTTCCAGCTCCAGGATCTCAACACCACCGAGAACCCCTGGAGCATCGTCTTCTGGTTCGCGGCGCTCAGCACGCCTGTGGCCGCGCTCGCCCTGCCCTTTGTCGCAGCCACACATGATGCGCTGACCTGGGCACTGATCCTCGGCATGGGACTGGTCGGCGCAGGCGCTCAGATGCTGCTGACCACCTCGCTGCGGTTCGGATCGGCGGCGGTGATCCTGCTGATGGATTACACCGCGCTGCTATGGGCGAGCTTCTATGGTGCTTACATTTTTGGTCAGGCCCCCCCAGCCAGCCTGTGGCTCGGCGCACCGCTGATCATCGGCGCGGGGCTGCTGATCGCATGGCGCGAACGGCAACTGGCCAAGGCCAGCCGTGTCGCTTCAGCGGCAAGTCAGGAATAGTTTTCCAGTTTGATGCGTTAAGCGGTTCACGAAAGGACACTGCCCGATGATTCGCACTTCCATGGTTGCCCTCGCGCTCGCCGCGCTGACGCTCACCACCACGGCATGCAACACCGTTGACGGACTGGGGGATGACATCAAGTCGGTCGGCCGCGCGGGCAAGCGCGCGATCGATTGATTGGGGCCGGGCCTAGGCCCGGCGATAGACCAGCATGATATTGTTAGCCGGTAGCGCATGCCGCGCAGTCCGGGTCATGCCGTGCTGCTTGGCGAGCGCATCAAGTGCCTCGGTCTCGCGCAGGCCCCAAAGCGGGTTGCGTGCCTTCAGGCTTACATCGAAATCGAGGTTCGAGGGCGCGGTTTCGATCCCCTGCTCAAGAAATGGGCCGTAAAGGATCAGCGGCCCGCCACCTGTGCCCAAAACCTCGGCAGCCCCCCGGAAAAGCCCCTGCGTCGCCGCCCATGGGCTGATGTGGACCATGTTGATGCACACAATCGCGGCAGCTTCGATAACCGGCCAGGTCTCGGGTGCCGCCGCATCGAGCAGCAGCGGGGCGGCACAATTGGTGCCCTGATAATCTTCCCGATAGGCCGCAATCGAAGCTAGCGCCTCGCCCGACGGATCGGTCGGCTGCCACGACAGCGCAGGAAAGCGCTCGGCAAAGAACACAGCATGTTCGCCTGTCCCTGCCGCAATTTCGAGCACGGTGCCGATTGGTGGAAGTTCGCGCGCCAGTATCGCAGCAATCGGCTCGCGATTGCGCAAGGTCGCGGGAGCGTGCTGTTTGACCATCAGGATACTTGCCGTTCCTGCCCTTCCCAATAGGGTGCGCGCAGCTCGCGCCGCAGGATCTTGCCGCTGGCATTGCGCGGCATCAGCGGGATGACGTCGACGCTCTTGGGCGCCTTGAACGCGGCAATCCGCTCACGCGTCCAGGCGATGACGTCGGCCTCGTCGACGTCGTGCCCCGGCTTGGCGACCACGCAGGCCTTCACCTCCTCGCCCCACTTGGCGCTCGGCACGCCGATCACCGCGACTTCGGCGATCGCCGGATGGCCGTAGATCGCGCTTTCGACCTCCGCCGGGTAGACGTTCTCGCCGCCCGAGATGATCATGTCCTTGATGCGGTCCTGAATGTAGACATAGCCGTCTGCGTCCATCACGCCTGCGTCCCCTGTATGGAGCCAGCCATCGGGATCGATGGTCTTGGTGGTGGCTTCGGGCAGCTTCCAATAGCCGGGAGTATTGGTGGGCGAGAGAATGCAGACCTCACCAATCTCGCCGCGCGGCACCTCGACATTGTCAGGCCCGCGCACCTGAATTTCCACACCCGGACAGGCAATCCCCGCCGAGCGCATTCTCTGGTTACCTTCCAGCGAATGGTCCTCCGGCAGGAGGATCGAGATCGTTCCCGCGGTCTCGGTCATGCCATAGGCCTGCAGGAACCTGGTGGTGGGCATGGTGCGCACCGCTTCCTTCAGCAATTCCAGCGGCATGGGCGCAGCGCCATACATCAGGTATTTGAGATTGCCAAAATCCGTGGTCGCAGCGCGCGGGTGCTGGACGACCATCTGGAGCGCAGCGGGCACGATGAACATATGCGTCGCCCCGGCCTCGATCGCCTCGAGCACGCCGACAGGCGAAAACTCGGCCTGAACCAGCGAGCGGACCCCGTTTGACACGGCGATGTTGACCAGCCCCGTCCCGCCGATATGCGCACACGGCATCGCCACCAGCATGCAATCGTCCGGTTCGTAGAACTGCCAGTCCAGCCCCGCCGCGATCCCCGGGTTTCTGAGCCCCAGCAGGTTGGTGTTGGTCAGCATCGCACCCTTGGG
>RDXA01000109.1 GCA_004292705.1 Sphingomonadales bacterium
CGGTGCTTGGCGGTCTCGTCGATGGCGACGGCAAACACGCTGTCACCGGCGATCAGCCCCGGCAGGTAGCGGCCCTTCAGATCGTCCGAGCCGTGCTTCAACGCGGTTGCCGCCAGCACCGAGGAAGTCAGGAAGGGCGAGGGCGTCAGATTGCGCCCGATTTCCTCCAGCACGATCCCGGCTTCGACATGGCCCACGCCAAGCCCGCCATCGGCTTCCTCCACCAGCATGCCGGTAAAGCCCATTTCGGCCATCTGCTTCCACAATCCGTGGCCAAAGCCGTCCTTGCAATTGCGGTCGCGCCAGTGGCGCAACTGCTTGGCGATATTGCCTTCCTCGGCAATGAACCCGCGCGCGGTGTCGGCGAGCATCGCCTGATCTTCGTTGTGATACAGGGGCATTGTTGTTTCCCTCTCCCGAATTTCCCCCTCCCGCTTGCGGGAGGGGAGCGAGACTTGGCCGCGCCAGCGGCCTAGTCGCAGCGGGGTGGGCCTGCGAGCGGTTGCGCTTGCCCACCCCCGGCCCCTCCCGCAAGCGGGAGGGGAGAATGACGATCAAGCGCCCGGCAGGTCCAGAATGCGCTTGGCGATGACGTTGAGCATCACCTCGCTGGTGCCGCCCTCGATCGAGTTCGCCTTGGTGCGCAGCCATGACCGCGACGGCTTGCCGCCCTCGGTCGCCTCGCTCTCCCACTCAAGGCTGCGCGAGCCGCCGACCGCCATCATCAATTCGTGGCGGCGCTTGTTCAGTTCGGTGCCCGCATATTTCATCATGTTGGGCTGCGCAGGGTGGGCCTTGCCGACCTTGATTTCGTCGAGGAACTTCTCCCCCATCGCGGCATAGGCCAGCGCGTCGACATCGAACATGGCGAGTTCCGCGCGCAGCACCGGATCGATATCGTCACCGGTCTTGGCCGAATGGCGTTTCATCGCGGGGCCAATCGCCGCCGCCCGCTCGCCGCCATCGGCGCCCGAGATCATCTCGCGTTCGTGGCCGAGCAGGTACTTGGCCACATCCCAGCCGCGATTGATCTGGC
>RDXA01000296.1 GCA_004292705.1 Sphingomonadales bacterium
CGCGCTCACATCGGCGCTGACGGTCGCGGGGATGGTCGCCGCGCCGCTGCTGGGGATGCTGGAGGGTTGGGTCTGGGCGCTGGCCTTCGGCTGCGGCTTCCTGCTGCGCGCCGCAGCGATCCGGTGGGAATGGGGCCTGCCGAGCTATGCCGGGGATAGCGAGCGGGGATAGACAGCCCCCCTCGCCATCGCATCAGCCGCCAATATCGCCATCGATGGTCTCGGGAATGACCTCGCCCGGCACCGGTCCGCCGGGATAGGTCGGTATCACAGTGCTCGGGGCCATGCTGGCCGTGCCAGCCTCAGCGCCGCGCGCCACCTGAACCACCGTTTCGCTGACAGCCATGTCGGGCCGCACCGTGCCGCCGATTGCAGCGCGGGCATCAGCATAGCGCTGATCGCTCCACTGGTCATCGGCACGCAAGGGCCGCGCTTGATCGCTGCCGCCCAAGCCCACTGCCGAAAGGCTGCCGCCAAAATCGATCCCGTCGATCTGACCGTTATTCCCGATCCGGCAATCGAAGGACGAACCGTTGAACAGGACCCCGTTCACCCGCCAGCCCGCCGCGGTGCGCTCGACATTGTCGACGGTGTCGACGCGGACATCGCGCTCGATCCGGTCAAGACACATGTTGACCGCATTATCGAGGCCTGACGCGCCAGTGCCGCGCGGTGCTGCGCGGCGATCATCGCGGCGGTCCCAGTTACGGTTGCGATCCTGCTCGCGGTCACGGAAGTCGGCGTCGCGCTCGACGACGACGACGTCGCGGTTGCGCTGGCGGCGGTTGTTCGAACTGAGGATCGCAGCGAGCCCGCCAATGACCGCAGCGCCAATCAGCACATCGCCTGCGTCGATACGGTTGCGCCGCCAGCCACGGCGGCCTCCCCAGCCTCCACCCCAGCCGCAATTCCAGCGACAGCCCCATGCGGCGGTCGCGCCGGCAGGGTCATAGCGATTGTCATCAAAGACCACAGTAGCCGCACCCAGCGCCGGGCCATCAGGGAGCGGCGCGGCCGCGCCAGGGGCGGCGATCAAGGTGGTGCCGACAAGAGCGCCTGCCAATGCAGCCGCACGGAACATCAGAGCCATTGCTCTCTCCTGTTGCATGGTCGAGCGCCCACCAAACGCCCCAAGGGCTGCAGGATTAACGCTGCCCAGCTTGCGCTTGGCTGAACCGCACGGCCTGAAAACGAAGCCGCCCCGCCATCCGGTGGGGAATGGCGGGGCGGCAAGCTGGCGCGCGGTAAGCAGCAGGACCGCACGCGAGGGGAATGGGAGGGATCAGCGCAGGCCGCGGACCCCATCAAAGTCAATAAAGGGCGCACCGCGACCATCCACCCGGCAGGTAAAGCTTCCGCGATCACTGCCGCGCCGGTTCCAGCCACCGCCAACGTCGATCCGGCCGCGGATCCGGAAACCGTCACGGGTGCGGTCGATATCGCGCACGTCAATGACGTCGGCAAAGCGGTAGCCGCCAAAGCGCCGCGCCTGATTCTCGGCTGCGCGGACACAGCGATCCACCGCGCCGCGCGGTCCGCCAGCGAAGCCCAAGCGGCCGCCGCGATCCCAGCGATCACCCCGGAAATTGCGGTCACCCCGGAAGTTGCGGTCATCCCAGCGGTCACGGTTGCCATCGAAGGCACCGGCGAGCGCGGCGATGCCGCCGATTACAACCGCACCGGCGATGATTTCGCCCGCGCCGATACCGTCACGGTCGCGCCGGTCGTCCGCCATAGCGGGGGTAACAGAAGCCGCCGTCAGTGCAGTCGCAGCGACCGCGCCGAGAACAAGCCAGGCCGATTTGCCGGAGGCCAGCCGGTTGGTCGTGGTGGTCATCGAATTGATCCTCGTATGGCACCGCTGGCGGGATTGCCGGTGGTGTCGAGAACCGTTCTGCGCGATTCGGGGTGAGGCTTGCCTGAATTGGCGTGACAGGATTTGTTAATTTTCGAAGCCGTTTTTGTGAACCAATTGGTACGGCTTGGAACGCCTCACCTGGTTCCACGATCCTGTTTCCTCGGGAGCGCCGCCAGCACATCGCGGGTGAAGGCGGCGATATCGAAGCCCGACCCGGCAGGATCTTCGCCCCGGCGCACAATCACCACCTGACGCGAGGGCACAATAACCACATACTGCCCGCGATTGCCGATAGCGGCGAAGGTGTCGGGAGGGACACCCTCCGAACTGTTCAGCAACCAGAATCCCGCTCCATATCCGAACGTGCCTACTGGCTGTGGGCCGCTCGGGGTGGAGACGTATTTCACCCAGCCTTCAGGCAAAATGTGGGTGCCATCGGGGAGCTTGCCATCGTTGAGGTAGAGCTGCCCGAACCGGGCCAGATCCCGCGCCGTGGTCCACACCTGCGAGGACAGGATGTAGCGGCCCTGCCAGTCGGTCTCGGCAATGGTGTGCTTCATACCGAGCCGGGCGAAGAGTTCCGCCGGCGGGTGAGCGGCAAAGGTTGGTCTGATCGCTGCGACCGCAGCGAGCGTGTCGTTATTGGCGTAACGGTAGGTGCTGCCCGGCGCAGCGACGAGCGGCCAGTCGAGCGCCACTTCCTCGACGGTTGCCCCGCCCCAATAGAGCGGATCGGTGCGGTTGCCCGGAGTGTCGCTATAGCGGCCCGATGCCATACGGAGCAAGTGGTCGATGGTAATCGCGCGGCGCGGATCGTCCGCAGACAGGCCGAGCCCTGCCGAAGCGCTGACGTCCGCCTCCCCGCGCTGGACCGCTGCACCGATAAGCGTGGCAGCGATACTCTTGGCAACCGACCAGGTGCGCTGGGGGACATTGTCCGCAAAGTCCGCATGGTATTGCTCGAACACTCCGCCGGGGCTCGCAATATGAACCGCTGTGGTTCTGGCATCCGCACCGTAGCGGCCCTCGAAGGCGCCGAGCGCCGTCGCCTTCAGGCTGACGGACGCCTCTGACTGCGTTTCCAGCGGCAAGACGGTGTTCAAGTGCCGGGGCGCGGGATCGGGGTTGGCAAGGGGTGAGCCCTCGTGACCGGAAGGCGTGCCGATAGGGGCAAGACGGCATCCCTTCCTCTCCGTATAGGCTGCTGTGCGCGGCGGCATGTCGTCCGCCCAGGCCACGGTGACGCTTTCGACACCGCCCTGCTCAGAGCGCTGAATGCTGTAGCCAAGATCATGCACCAACTTATCCAGCGGAGACTGGATACCGTTCAGCTCCCAATGCGCGACGCTTCCCGGTGTCCGGGTTGCGCCATTGGCTTCGGCATTGGCAATCGCGCCGCACAGCATCAACGCCTTGTAACCGGCAGCCAATGCCCGGTCTTGTCGGGCGTCAAGCGCTTCCTGCTGGCTTTGCGCGGCGACCGGAACAGCGGCGACGAGCAGCGCGGCCGCTGCGAAGATGGTGCGGATCATGGCGCGCACCCTAGCCAGAGCAGGACAAAAGGAAAGAGCCGGGCGGATCACTCCGCCCGGCTCTTCGTCAATTCCGTGTTCCGGAGGGAGTCACCGGATGGCTGATCGCACCTTACGCGTCTTCGTATTCGTCTTCCGACTGCACCGGGCCGGAGTCCTGGCCCTTGGCAGCTTCATCACGGTCGACCAGCTCGATGATCGCCATCTGCACCGCGTCACCTGCACGCACGCCGGCGCGCAGTACGCGGGTGTAGCCGCCTTCACGGTCGGCATAACGCTCAGCCAGAACTTCGAACAGCTTCTTGAGCTGCGCTTCATCGCCCAGACGGCTCATGGCGAGACGGCGGTTCGACAACCCGCCACGCTTGGCCAGCGTGATCAGCTTTTCGAGGTAGGGGCGCAGTTCCTTGGCCTTGGGCAAGGTCGTGGTGATCTGCTCGTGCTTGATCAGCGCGGCGGCCATGTTGCGGAACAGGGCGTTGCGGTGACCCGTCTTGCGGCCGAGCTTGCGGCCGGAAATACCATGACGCATTTTTATTGTCCTTCGTTCGAAAAGGGCCCGTGTCAGGTAGCCCAGTGCTGGTGACCATCAGGGCCGTCACCTTCGCCCTTGGGGCGAGCCCCCGCCAAAGCAGGGGCAGCCCCCGCCAAAGCAGGGGCCCGCCAATTGGTTAGCCCAAAAGCTCTTGTTCGAGCTTCTTGGCCATCTCTTCGATGTTCTCCGGCGGCCAGCCCGGAATATCCATCCCGAGACGCAGGCCCATGCTGGAAAGCACTTCCTTGATCTCGTTGAGCGACTTGCGGCCGAAGTTCGGCGTGCGCAGCATCTCGGCTTCGGTCTTCTGGACCAGATCGCCGATGTAGATGATG
>RDXA01000110.1 GCA_004292705.1 Sphingomonadales bacterium
CGGCACGTGCCTGTGACCGTTCTCGCGCTGGAAGATTGCCAGGTGGTTTCGCACCGCACTGCTGACCGTGATGGCTACTTCGCCGTCCAGCTCGGCGCGGGCGAGGCCAAGCAGAAGAACGTTGCCAAGCCGCAGCGTGAACATTTCGCCAAGGCCGATGTCGGCCTGAAGAAGCGCGTCGCTGAATTCCGCGTCGAAGACGAAAGCGGCCTCGTGCCGGTTGGTTCGACCATCAGCGCCGAACATTTCATCGCTGGTCAGATGGTCGACATCACCGGCCACACGCAGGGTAAGGGCTTTGCCGGCGCCATGAAGCGTTGGGGCTTCGGCGGTATGCGCGCCACCCACGGTGTGTCGATCTCGCACCGTGCCCACGGTTCGACGGGTAACCGTCAGGATCCGGGCCGCGTGTTCAAGGGCAAGAAGATGGCCGGCCACATGGGCGACCGTCAGCGCACCCAGCAGAACCTCGAAATCGTCCGTACCGATGCTGAGCGCGGTCTTCTCTTCGTCAAGGGCTCGGTCCCGGGCGCGAAGAATGGCTGGCTGCTCGTGCGCGACGCCGTGAAGCTGCCGCTCCCCGAGGGCGTGCCGTTCCCGGGTGCTGTTCTCGACAAGAACAAGGCCCCGGTGGCTGACGAGACCCCCGTTGCTGTGGAAGCCGTCGAAATCGACGCGACCACTGCTGAAGAAAACAAGGAAGGCTGAGCCATGAAGATCAAGGTTCAGAAAATCGACGGCGGCAAGGCCTCGGGCGATATCGAGCTGTCGGACGACGTGTTCGGCATCGAGCCGCGCGCTGACGTCTTGCACCGTGTCGTGACCTGGCAGCTGGAAAAGCGCCGCGGCACGGCGCGGGGCGCCAAGCAGCGTTCCGACGTTGCGCGCACCGGCAAGAAGTTCGGCAAGCAGAAGGGTGGCGGCACCGCCCGTCACGGCAACCGCGCTGCTCCGCAGTTCATCGGCGGCGGCAAGGCGCACGGCCCCGTGGTTCGCGACTTCAACCCGAGCCTCAACAAGAAGGT
>RDXA01000297.1 GCA_004292705.1 Sphingomonadales bacterium
GATCAGCACCCGACCATGTCCTATGTCGACCTCAACCGCTCGGGCGTGGCGCTGATGGAAATCGTCAGCCGCCCGGATATGCGTTCGCCCGCCGAAGCAGGGGCGTACCTCAGGAAGCTGCGGGCGATCCTGCGCTATGTCGGCTCGTGCGATGGCAATATGGAAGAAGGCTCGATGCGCGCCGACGTCAACGTCAGCGTCCGCCGCGTGGGCGAGGGGCTGGGCACCCGGACCGAGACGAAGAACGTGAACTCGGTGCGCTTCGTCATGCAGGCGATCGAGCATGAGGCGATGCGGCAGGTCGATGTGCTCGAATCGGGCGGCAGTATCGTGCAGGAAACCCGACTGTTCGATCCGGGCACCGGCACCACCCGCACGATGCGCAGCAAGGAAGACGCGCACGATTATCGCTACTTCCCCGATCCCGATTTGCTGCCGCTGGTGCTGGAAGAGGATTTCCTCGCCGAATGCCGCGCCAGCCTGCCGGAACTGCCGGATGCCAAGCGCAAGCGCTACGTCGAAGTTCTCGGCCTCACCCCCTACAACGCCCGCGAACTGACCGCCGAGGTCGAGACCTTCGCCCGGTTCGAGACGCTGCTGGCCGAAACCGCCAAGGTTACGGCCAAGGATGAGCCCGCAGTCGCCACGCAGGTCGCCAACTGGTCGCTCTCGGTTGCGCCGGGCGTGGTGAAGGCTTTGGGTGAAGAAGCCGACCTCACCAACGCCACGGCCGCCGCGCAGGCAAGCATCCTCGCCATGGCCGACAAGGGCGAGATTTCGGGCGGGCAGGCCAAGGAGATCTTCGAAATCGTCCTCAAGACCGGCCGCGCGCCCGAAGAAATCGCCGAAGCCGAAGGGCTGAAGCAGGTCAGCGATACCGGCGCGATCGAAGCCGCCGTGGACGCGATCATCGCCGCCAATGCCGACAAGGTCGAACAGTACCGCGGCGGCAAGGAAGCGCTGTTCGGCTTCTTCGTCGGCCAGACGATGAAAGCGATGCAGGGCAAGGCCAATCCGGCCGTGGTAAACCAGCTGCTCAAGGACAAGCTGGGCTAGGCTCTGGAACCAGGGCCTTGCGACCCGTTACGCTCTATTTACACGGTTTGCCGGGGTCAGCGGCGGAGCTTTCGGCGTATGGCCCGGACGAAGCGCAGGCTGCGCGCGATTTCCATGTGGTCGTCCGGGCGCCGGCCCTGCTGGATGGTCCGCCTGCTTTCTACTTCGAGCGAATGGCCGCGCAGATCCTCGGGCAGTTCCCGGAAGGGCCGCTGGAGTTGATCGGCTTCTCGGCTGGCGCGGCAGCAGCGCTGCGCCTTGCCCCGCATCTCGGCGCAAGGGTGCAGCGGATCGATCTGGTCTCCCCCGCAGCGCCGCTCGCCCTCGGTGATTTTCTCGGGTCTATGGCGGGCGAGCCGGTATTCCGCGCGGCGCTGGCCGGGCGCGCGCCCTTTGCCGCGCTGACTTGGGCGCAGGCGCAGGTCGTCCGCCTTGCACCAACCCGCATGGCGGCAGCGCTCATGGCAAAAGCGCGCGGTGCTGATCGCGAGCTTGCCGCCGACCCGCATTTCCTGCGGCATCTGGCGCTTTCGCTGCGGGCAAGCCTGATCGAGCAGCGCGGGGCCTATATCTGCGAGATCCGGCACTATGTGTCCGACTGGCGGCCCGCGCTGGCCGAAATCGAGGCGCCGGTGGCGATCTGGCAGGGCAGCGAGGACGATTGGACGCCCTCTTCCATGGCCCAAGCCCTGGCTGAGGCACTGCCGGTCCGCCCAGATGTCACGATGCTGGCGGGCCTGTCCCATTTCTCGGCGCTGCGATGCTATCTTGCCAGCCGCGCGGACCGGGGAGGGCAGGGAGCGTGACCGCCATCGTCCTGATCCAGCCCGAAATCCCCGGCAACACCGGCGCGGTGGGGCGCACATGCGTGGCGCTCGACATGGAGCTGATCCTGATTCACCCGCTTGGGTTCGAGATCAATGACAAGCGGGTGAAACGCTCAGGCCTCGATTACTGGCCGCACGTGCACCTGACCGAATATGCCAGCTGGGACGCCTTCCTCGGAGCGCGCACGCCCCGGCCTGACCAGCTGTTCCTGTTCGAGGAATTCGGCGCGCGGTCATTTTATGAGCCGGACTATCCCGAGGACGCCTTTCTGGTGTTCGGGCAGGAGACCAAGGGCCTTCCCCCAGCGATCCTCGAACGCCACGAAGGCCGCCTGTTCAAGCTGCCCATGCGATCGGACGTGATCCGTTCGCTCAATCTCGCAAACACCGTGTCGGCAGCGGCCTATCAGGCGCTGCGGGGCAAGATTTAGACCCGGCGTTTGCCCACCAGCAGGCCCTTGGTGCCCGCGCCTTCATAGTGCCAGTCGAAATCGGGCCACGCTTTCTTCCACCGCCGCGCCACGTAACGCTCGCCCGGCCGGGCGGCGTCGTCGAGCAGCACCGTGCCGCCCGGTGCGATCAGCGGGAACAGACGCTCCGCCATGCCGCGCGCAAAGGGGTGGACGGCCCACGGCGGCCCGTCGATCACCAGCAGGTCAATCGAGCCCGGCACTGCGGTCAGATGATACCACAGCCCCGGCCAGCGCACGTCGCGCTGCCCCAGGGGGGCGTGGTGGAACGCGGCGTCCAGATCATGTTCGTCAAGCCAGCCTTCCATCGCTTCGACAAATGGCGCGTGCTGGTCATAGGAATGGAGCTTGCCTTCGCCATGCATCGCCAGCGCTTTGGCGATCACCAGCGAAGTTGCGCCTGAACCCAGTTCGACCACCGTCGCCGGGCGCTTTTCTCTAACAAGATCAACGATACGATGCAGCAGATAGGTATCCGCCTTCCAGCTGCCGAGATGCGGCAAGTCGTCCGCCTCAAGCCCCAGCCGCTGAAGCAAGGCGGCCTTCTGCGCTTGCGTCCCGCCATACAGACTGCGCAGCAGCCACGGCCATTGCACCGCGCCAAAAGCGATCTGGAACAGCCTTTCAGCCCGTGTACAACGAGCGTCCAGTTCGGCGGTGCCGGGCTTGGCCAGCAGCCCGGTGAGCGATTTGGTGGTCATGGCGTAAGAGGTCTCGGACGGAGAGTATGGTTTTGCCTTGGGCGCGAAACGATTCTTGGGCAACCCCGAATTGGTATCGTTTGAACACTCAGCCAGCCGCGGCCATGGCGAGATTGGACTAGCATTGTAATTCGGCTTGTAAATCAATGCCAAACAACGCAATTTGAGCGATGGAGGCGGGCGACGTAGAGTCCCCTCGTCTGGAGGGTCGCATGACGAAAGGATTCAGGATCAGGCTCGGCTTAGCCGTGGCTATGTCGGTGTGGGCAAGTGCAGCGGCGGCGGAAACGCTGCGTAATGACGATATTGTCGCCTTACTTGAGGCGGGGCTGGGCGAAGAGGCGGTAATCGCCAAGATCGAGACCAGCGATGGCGATTACGATACCGACACCCAAACGCTGCTCGCTCTGCGAGCCAAGGGCGTGCCCAGCCCGGTGATCGCCGCGATGGTCAAAAGCGCCAATGGCACGATCAGATATGAAGATTCTTCGCCCGATCCCAAAGTGCCGCATACGCCGGGCTTCTACATCCTTGACGAGGCCTCGGGGTCGGCCCGAATGCTGAAGATCGATCCCATCGCATCCACCCAGACCAAGACCGGCGGCATACTCGGCTATGCCTTTACCGGCGGGATCGCTTCGGCCAGCATCAAGGCTGTTCTCCCCGGCGCATCTGCGCAGCGCCAGACGATTAACCGAAGGCCGACGTTCTTCGTGTTTTTCGACCCGCCGGGCGGCAACCAGTCAGCGGTCTTTTCCACCGGCTTCGGCAATGCGGTCATCACGCCCAATGAATTGTCACTTGTGGACCTGATGGAAAAGAAAGATCGCCGCGAAGCGCGGGTTGGCAGCCTCAATATCGCCGGCTCCAAGACCGGCGTGATGGACAAGGATCAGATCCCCTTCACCTACGAACAGATCGCCCCTTACGTGTACAAGATCACACCGGATACTGATCTG
>RDXA01000298.1 GCA_004292705.1 Sphingomonadales bacterium
GGCGTGGCTAACTTCGGCGCGAGCGCAATTCAAGAAAAGCCGAACCCCGGATCAAGTCCGGGGCGACGATTGAGGGGATGGCGGCTTCAGACCCGTTTCTGCCAAAACCGGACGTTCGGCTGTCGACCCCGTTGCGGTCATCTATCGAGATTGTTACCTTAGTGCTGCGTATTCAGAGCTTTAGGGAATAACGAAATTGAAATTGAGACATTGCCCAAGTTGTGGATCGAAGATCCCGTTCACGACCTTCATTCGGCCCCGGTTATCTCACTCTTTCTCGTGCCCGAGCTGCAAATCGAATATTGAAAGTAGCGGCATTTTCGGATGGGCAAGTGAGATAGCTCTGCTTGCCATCTCGATTTCGATCTATTTCGCAATCAATGGCAACTTTATACAAGCCCTAATCATGATTCCGATCAGTCTTGTTGTGAGCTACTTCCAATACAGGTTTGTGAATCTCGCTTTGGTCGAGCGAACGCGGTCAGAGTAGGTAGGTCTCTTTTCCACCCAACCCCGGACGTTCCGACCACACGGCAAAAATCCCGAAAGCAGTCATTCTGAACGCGGCGGCGGAATCCCTACTCCGCCGCCTGACGCTGCTCCTGCGCAAAAATCGCCACCAGCTCCTCGTCGCTTGCCGCGACCAGCCGTTCGGCCCAGCCGTGGAAGACCTGGCCGCCGCGTTCGTTGCGGCCGAACAGCACCTCTTTCATCAGCCCTGAGGCGAGGGCCTGTTGCTGGCGCTTGCCGGTGGCGTAATCTTCATCGCGCACGACGATTTCGAGGAAGTTGAACTGGTCATGCGCGGCCTGGACCTGTTCGGGCGTTTCGGGCTGGTTTTCCATGACGTAGAACTGGGTGGTGAAGCTCTCGCCCACGCTTGCGCCGGGGAACAGCTGGCTGATCAGCGCGCCGCGCTGGCCGCCGCCGTAGAAGCTGGCGATCGAGATGTGCGGGAAGATCGTCCACACGCCCTGCACCAGCACTTCCTGCGGCAGATCATCATCGGCCAATGCTTCGAGGTCCATCTGCTGGTCGTCATCGCCCGACACCTTGATCGCGAATTTCGACGGGGTGCTGAGGCGCTGGTGCGGGCCGAAGGCGAAGTAATTGGCGCGGTTGTAGAAATCGGCGCCGAAGGTGTCCTTGTGCAGCACCGGCAGGTGGTAGAAATCGAGATAGCCGTCATAGGCCGTCTTCCAGTTCGGCCCTTCGAGCACGCGGCTGGCAAACAGCGTCCAGCCGTCGAACTCGAAGGCCTTCAGCAGCTCGTCATAACCGCACAGGTAATCGGCAATGCTGAGCTTGGACTGCGGGTCAAGCGTCACCCAGATCAGGCCGGCGTTTTCGTAAACCGGGAACTTGGTGAGGCAATGCTGGCTCTTGTCGATCTGGCCGAAGTCCTTTGCATCGGCCACGCCGATCAGATCGCCATCCGCCTTGAAGGTCCAGCCGTGATAGCCGCAGGTGAAGCGGCTGGCATTGCCGCAGCCGGCGGCGAGCGGGTTGCCGCGGTGGGTGCACATGTTGAGGAAGGCGCCCATGCTGCCGTCCTTCTGGCGGCTGAGCAGCAGCGGCACGCCGCAGATGTCCATCGCCTTGAAATCGCCGGGGTTCGGCAGCTCGCACGAGGGCGCGACCATCAGCGGCAGGCGGCGAAAGATCTGCTGTTTCTCACGCTCGAACAGCGCAGGGTCGGTATAGGCGCTCGCCGGAACGCGGACGATGTCGTCGGCATATTCCATCGTATCGGCCGCGCCGTGGGCGACCAGATTGCGGGTCATTTCGACCAGCGTTTCGCGTGACATTGCCGTTCCTCCCAGTGGTGCTTTTGCGGGCGAGCATCCGCCTTGCGGGCGGCGGCGGCAATGCTCACTTTTGGCAAAGCAAAGGGGCGAGCCGTCGCCGGCCCGCCCCTCCGCGTGTCCCCCTGTGGCGCGCAGATCAGAACTTGAAGCTGACTTCCGCGAAGACCTGACGGCCCCGGTTCTGGGTCAGGATGATGTCATCGCCGCCCACCGGCAGGAACGGACGCCCGCCGCTGGTGATGGCGAAGATCTCGTTGGTGAGGTTCTGCGCCACCAGCGACAGCTTCCATTTGCCGTCCGGATGACCGATCGAGACGTTGGCGTCGAGCAGCCAGAAGCTCTGCTGGACATAGTCGTTCAGCGTCGCTTCGTCGGTGATGTAGCCATCGTTGTAAGCCGCGTTGCCGGACAGGAACAGCTCGAGGCTGTCGCTCAGGGGCACGGTCCAGTCAGCCGCGATGTTCCCGGCCCATTCCGGCGCCTGGCTGCCACGGCGACCATTGAGGTCGACCAGACCGCCCGCCCCGCCGGGCTGGAGGAACACATCGGTATACTGCGCGTCGAGGTAGGACAGGTTGGCCGACAGGCTCAGCCCGTCCACCGGCGTCCGCCAGCGGCTTTCCAGATCAACACCCTTGGTGGTAAGTTCGCCCGCATTGCTGGTCACGAACTGCACCGTGACGGCGTTGAAGTTCTGCACCTGAAGATCGGTGAAGACATAGTAGAACGCCGTCGCGTTGAGGGTGAAATCGCGGTTGGCCCATTGCGACTTGAAGCCGATTTCGCCGCCGACCGCCTCTTCCGACTGGAAGATCAGCGAACCGAAGTTGCCGGTCGCTGCGGCTTGGCTGAGGCTGTTGGACGGCAGCGCAGAGTTGTCGATCCCGCCCGATTTGAACCCGGTCTTGAACGAGGCGAAGATGTTTAAATCCTCGTTCGCCTTGTAGCGCAGGGTCACTTCGGGCGAGAAGTTGTCATCCTTGAAGGGAATGTTGCCAGAAAAGAACCCCGGTCGCACAAAACCCGGCCCTTGCAGGAAGGTGTGAACATAGGGCACCGATATCGTCTGGATCTTGCTTTCATCAGTCCAGCGAACCCCACCCGACAATTCGAGCTGGTCGGTGATATCCCACATCAGGCTGCCGAAGAACGACAGGGCCTCGGTCTTGGTTGTGTGGATCTTGTCCCAGTCATAGGTAAAGCCGGTGACCGGATCGGGCGCGAGCAGCGAGATGTTCACGCCCTGCTGCGAGGTGTCGAACACGAAGGTGCGGTCTTCGTAGAACGCGCCGAGCATGAAGTTGAGCGGTCCGTCGAAGTCCGATGCAAGGCGCAGTTCCTGGCTGAACTGTTCGAGCTGGTTGATCGGATCGGAAGCCCCCG
Organism: Sphingomonadales bacterium; assembly: GCA_004292705.1. Classification (GTDB taxonomy): domain Bacteria; phylum Pseudomonadota; class Alphaproteobacteria; order Sphingomonadales; family Sphingomonadaceae; genus Erythrobacter. The sequence continues at coordinate 3,192 of RDXA01000298.1, forward strand.
CACCGCCCGGCAGGCGGGTGCCGTTCGGACCGGGCAGGAAGCCGCCATAGGCATAGATGTCGTAATCGATCGCATCCATGTTGAGCAGGCCGCTGACCGAGGTCAGGGTCAGCGCGTCCGACAGGTCGAGATCGAACTGCAGGCGTCCGAACCAGATCTCGGTCTCGCCGAAAGGCACCCCGCGACGGCCGTTGGCCGGAGAATTGCCAGGGACCGGGCCGGCCAGCGGCCCTGCCGCATCGGTGAGGTAGTAGCGCTGGTCGAAGGCGTTGCAATCATAGCCCGCCGGGATCGTGACCGCCCCGCCCAGCAGCACGACGGGATCTGCTCGACCGTTCGCGCCGCAGAACACTTCGCCCGTGCCGATCGCACCGTCGTTCTCGTTCTTGGTGTATTGCAGCTTGAGATTGGCGCGGAACCGGTCCGAGGGGTTCCAGTCCAGCGTCAGGCGGCCGATGAAGTCGGTGAGCCCGCGTTCCTGGTTCACCGCCGGGGTGTTCGCCTGCATCAGCTGGAATTCGTCAATGTCGTTGAACTGGGCGGCCACGCGGATACCCAGCGTGTCGCTGATAGGGCCGGAGATATAGCCCGAGAGCAGATAGCCCTTTTCCTCGAATTCGTAGGAGCCGCGCATCCCGACTTCCCAGCTGGAGGTCGGATTGGCCGAACGCAGCGACAGCACGCCGGCGGTCGCCGATTTGCCGAAGAACAGCGATTGCGGGCCGCGCAGCACGTCGATCTGCTCGACATCGAAGAAGCCGGCCTGCACGAGCCGCATCGAGGACACGACCACGCCGTCATATTCGAAGGCCACCGCCGAATTGGAAGAGCCGACGCCGCGCAGGGAGAGCTGGCCGCCCGAGCCCGAGCCGCCGACCTGAACGTTCAGCGTCGGCACGCGGCTGACCACGTCGGCGACCTGGTCGATGTTGTACTTTTGCAGGGTGTCACCGCCGATCGCGGTGACGGTGACAGGCACTTCCTGCAGGGTTTCGTTCTGGCGGCGGGCCTGCACGACGATCACGTTTTCGGCGGGGCTGCTTGCCGCTTCGCCTTCCGCGTCCTGCGCGAAGGCTGTGCTCGGCATGGCGGCAAACCCGCCCAGCGCGGCGCCGCACAGCAAGGCGCGGCGCAGGCCGGCCGAGCGGACGCCAGGTGCAATTCGGGCACGAAGTGTATTCATGGTCCTCTCTCCCCATCGAGCCGCGGCTCCCCCGCGTGCCCTGTTCTTCCCCAACCCTTAGACATGTCTCCTCATGCCTTTCGGTATGGAGTGCAGGTGTATGAGCGTGCGCAAAGCGCACCATCAGCAAAAGCGATAGTGACCCTCGTTATCTGCGACAAAAACGTCACAACCTCCCGCGAAAGCGGGATGCCGTAACGTCATTCGGCCGCATCGCGCGTCTGAGTTGCTTCGCGTTCCATCTGGCCGGTGCGCGGATCATTGGGCCAAATCCACTCCGGCCCGATCACCTGGTCGACCCGGAGGGAAGCGGGCACGTTTTTGATCCCGATCATCCGGTCGAGACTCTGGTGGAAGGCGTAAATGCGCGCTTCCTGATAGGACAGCGGCACGGATCGGAAGGCTGATCCCTGCATCGATTGCTGGATCGCCTCGCCGAACTGGGTGTCTTCCAGAATGATCGGGCTCATCTGGCGGCCATTCGGCTGACTGGTGTCGGGAACCGTCCACAGGTCGGGCGCGGGCGCCTCGCCCCAGTCGAGCGCCATCGTCACCAGTTCGAGCCGGGTGGTCGTCAGCGAGGTCGGCCAGAACACCAGCGGCGGCACGAAATAGTTGCTCAGCGGCGAGACCCAGTTGGGAAACAGCGTGTAGCTCTGCGTGCAGGTGCGTCCGAGTTCGCCGACGCTCTCGATTGGCTGCCAGCCCGGCGGCGAGTCGACCGCGCGCACGTGTTCGCGGTTGGTCTGGCGCGGCGGCGGGGCGAGCATGCGGGCGTGGCCGTTGGGATACATCGTGTTGTAGTTGCGGGTTGAATCTACCAGCGGCGCGACCGTGTTGGGGTGGATGAAGGGGACATGGTAGACTTCCATGTTGGCCTCCATCGCCACCTTCCAGTTGCATTGCAGGTCGAAACTATGCCGCGCGGCGAGCTTGATGCGGTCGAAGGCAAACTCCTCCCACTCGTGCGCCAGCGGGCCGAGCCAGTCGATGAGCGGCATCGCCTCCATGTCGAAATTGACGAAGATCACCTTGCCGAACAATTCGCAGCGCACCGGCAGCA
>RDXA01000299.1 GCA_004292705.1 Sphingomonadales bacterium
CGCCTTGTCGGGATCGAGCCCGCAGGCGACCAGCGTCGCCACCAGCTCCAGCGTCGAGGACCGCAGTTCGGCCGGATCGTGCGGCATCGACAGGGCGTGCAGATCGGCGATGAAGATCAGGCATTCGCCCCCCACCGCGTGGGCATCGTCCTGCAAGGCAACGTAATTGCGGATCGCCCCTAGGTAATTGCCGAGGTGGGGCTTGCCGGTGGGCTGGATGCCGGAGACGACGCGCATGATATGTCCTGATTGTTTAGTTCTGACGGCGCATTAGGCGCTGGACGGTCGCCTTGTCGAGGACTCCGAGCAGCACCGTGCCCGCGCCATAGGTGACAAGACTGACGGCCATGATCGCGCCAATCGCGGCGAGACGCATGGGGAAAGCCCCGTCTAGCCACGGGGTCACCACCTGCATCAGCGCCACCAGCGCGGCCCCCATCAGGCCGGAAGCCAGCGCGATCCGGCCGATCCGGCCCAGCACGCGGGCAGGAAGGCGGAAAAACCCGCGCCGCGCCAGAACGCCGCCCAGCAGCGCGATATTCACCCACGCGCCAACCGCTCCCGCCAGCGCCAGCCCGACCACGCCCAACACCGGCACCAGCACGAAGTTGAGCCCCACCGTCACCACCAGCGAAGCGGCGGCGGTATAGACCGGCGTGCGGGTGTCGGCCCGCGCGAAGAAGTTCGGGGTCAGCACCTTGACCAGCACATAGGCGGGCAGGCCCACGACCAGCGCCGATGTGACCATGCCGGTGGTGCGGGCGTCCTCTGCGGTGAAGGCCTGCCCCTCCATGAACGCCTTCACGAAGGCAAAGCCGGTGATGAACAGCGCGACGGCGCAAGGCAAGGTCAGCAGCATCGCGAGTTCAATCGCGTTGGCCTGCAGACGCGCAGCCTCATCGTCCTCTGATCTGGAGATGTAGCGCGACAATGCGGGCAGGATCGCGGTGCCGAGCGCAATGCCGATGATGCCGAGCGGCAGCTGGTTCCAGCGGTCGGCCATCGCCATGTAGGTGAGGCTCCCGTCGGGCAGGCCGCGGATGAAGGCCAGGTCAATGAAGCGGCTGATCTGATACACGCCCGCGCCGAACACCGCCGGCACGATCAACACGCCCATTTCCTTGACGCGCGCGGTCACCTGCGGGGTCAGGTGCGGGATGCGGAAGCCTGCGCGGCGCATGAACCAGTAGAGCCACGCGAGTTGCAGCAACCCGCTGACCGAGACCGCGATCGCCAGCCCGATCCCGGTGGCGGCGCGGGTCGCCTCACTGGCGGGCTGCAACGCGCCCCACACCAGCGCGGTGAGGAGGCAGATATTGAGCAGGATCGGCGCAGCCGCCGCCGCCGCGAAGCGCGACAGCGAATTGAGGATCGCGGCGACCAGCGTCGCAAGACTCATGAACATGAGATAGGGGAACGCGATCCGCCCCATGGTGACGGCCTGACTGAACATTGCGGCATCGCCGCGCAGGTCTTCATTGGCGAAGGCCCACAAGACCCAAGGCATCACCAGCATCATCAGCGCGCCAAACAGCACGAGGATTGGTAGCAGCACCGCCAGCACCTCGCCCGCAAACCGGCGTGCGGCGGTTTCGTCCTCGGCCATATGGCGGTTGAACAGGGGGACGAAGGCCGAAGCAAAGGCCCCTTCCGCAAACAGGCGGCGGAACAGATTGGGGAGCTGGAAGGCGAGTTGCCAAGCGTCGGCCACGCCGCCCGCGCCGAGCACGCGGGCGAGAAGGATGTCGCGGGCAAAGCCGAAAAGGCGGCTCACCAGCGTCAGCCCGCCGATGGTTCCGACGTTCTTCAGCAGGCTCATGGGTGCAGCCCCCCAGCCTGGCGCAAAACTCAGGCGTTGCCGACGATGGGCGTGATCGGCTTGCCGCCAGCGGCTTCCTCAGCCCGGCGCGCGGCAAGCTGCTGTGCATAGAGCCCGTTGAAGTCGACCGGATCGACCATCAGCGGCGGGAAGCCTGCATCGCGCACCGCATCGGCCACCACGCGGCGGGCGAAGGGGAACAGCAGGCGCGGCGCTTCGGCATAGAGGAAGGCATGGGCCTGATCCTCGGGCACGTTGCGCATGCCCACCAGGCCGCAATAGGCCAGCTCGACAATATACATCGTTCCGCGCTGCGAGGTGGCGGTTAGGATCAGCTTCAGCGTCACTTCATGCACATCGGTGCCGATGGGTTCCGCACCGATGTTGAACTGCACATCGATCTGTGGCGCCTCGGCCCACTGGTAGACGTCGGGCGCGCTCGGGTTCTCGACCGACATGTCTTTGACATATTGCGTGATAATGCCGACTGCCGGGCCGGTGTCGGCCCCGTTGGCCTGGCCTTCCCCACTGCCGGGATTGTCGAGATTGGTAAGGACGCCTTCTTCTTCGGCCATGATGTCGCTGATCTTTCAAAAAGGGTAACGGATAATGCGCCAAACGCACGCTTTCGGTGCGGTTTTGCTCAGGTTGCGCGCCTAGCAGGGGCGAGAGGTTGCCGCAACCGCAACCGCGCCGCCCACTGGCTCGGCGCTGGTGGGCGCATGGCAACCTATCGGGCGTTGGCGAATTGTAATAAGTTCCTATTTAAGGCAGGGTAGTGCTCCCAGATTGGCGCGGTGTTTCATCGCGCGCGCCAGGTTCGATGATCGGATTGATAAAGTGCTCGAAATCGTTCTGCTTGCCATGGTTGCCGCGTTCCTCGGCCTGCGCCTCTATTCGGTGCTCGGACGCCGTGCCGAACAGGAAGAGGAGCCGGTGCCGCAGCGCTTCGAATCGGACGAGAAACCGGCGCTCCGCCCTACCGCCGCACCTGTTCCGACAGTAGCGCCGCGCCCGGTGGAGCTCGAAGGCGTGATGCCGGCGGTCGAACGGGCCCTGCGCGACATCGCGTCGGCGGACGGCAAGTTCAACCTTGCGCAATTCCTCGATGGTGCACGGGGTGCCTATCGCATGGTTCTCGAAGCCTTCTGGAAGGGTGATCGCGAAACCTTGCGCGAATTGTGCGATGATGATGTCTATGCCGGATTCATCGCCGCTATCGACGCGCGCGACGCAGCCGGGGAGACGATGGACAACACCCTCATCCGGATCGAGGAAACCCGCATCCATTCCGCCTCGCTCGACGGCAAAACCGCGCGGATCGCGCTGTTGTTCGTTGCCGATATCGCTGCGGTCACCCGCGACAAGGACGGCAATGTCATCGCCGGATCGCTGGATGATGCGATCGAGAGCCGTGACGTGTGGACCTTCTCGCGCAATGTCTCGGCGCGCGATCCGAATTGGCTGCTCGACGAAACCGACGAAGGCTGACGCCGGGACGGCCCGCCTGTCGCCGAGGGGAGCTGACCATGCGCGCGGTGCTTGCTTTTGCGATGCTTCTGGCGCTGGCCTCCTGCGGGCGAGGCGATCCCGGCCGCACCTTGCCACCGCCCGCGGTGGCGATGCCGGTCGCGGCCAATGCGGTGCTGGCGGGAGTGGCGCTTGGCCCGGCCTTCGCGGCGCTGTCGGTCGGTGACGCCGATGCTCGCGGGGCGCTTGCCAGCTTTGTGGAGTCCTGCCCGAAGCTGCTAGCCCGCCCTGATGCAAGCGGGCTTACGCGTCCGGACGACTGGCGCGGTGCCTGCGCGGCAGCCCGCGAGACTGCACCCGCGAGCGCGCGGGTTTTCTTTGCCGAACAGTTCACACCGGTCCAGATCGGCGATGGCCGCGCCTTTGCGACCGGCTATTTCGAGCCCGAGATTGCTGGCAGCCGCACCCGCCGCCGCGGCTTTGAGGTGCCTGTCTATGGCATGCCGACCGACCTCGTGCGCGGCTGGCCCGATGATGTGCCCGCCGCAGAGCGCACCGGCCGCCCGCCGCTGGGGCGCTATGACGAGCGGGGCAAATTCGTGCTCTACCACGACCGCGCGGCGATCGAGGACGGGGCACTCACAGGCAAGGTGCCGGTGATCGCCTGGGCGGCGGACCCGGTCGAATTGTTCTTCCTCCAGATCCAGGGCTCGGGCCGGCTCC
>RDXA01000300.1 GCA_004292705.1 Sphingomonadales bacterium
AAGGCGGCGGGGGCAGGCCGCTCCGGCCCCTGTCAGGTCATGGCGGCGATCCAGTTGACCCATGCGCGCCGTGCGTTCGACCGGGTGGTGGATTGGAGCGCGGTGCTGCGGCTTTACGATGTGCTGGTTACGCTGCGCCCCTCGCCGATGGTCAGTCTGAGCCGCGCGCTGGCACTCGCACAGGTGGCGGGGGCCGAGGCAGGGCTTGCGGCGCTGGAGGCATTGCCCGCCGAGCGGTTGATGCTGGCGCGGCCTTGGCACGTCGCGCGCGCCGATCTGCTGGTGAAGTCAGGCCGCCCCGGCGAGGCGCGCGAAGCGCTGGATGCTGCGCTCGCGCTTGACCCGCCGAGGGCCGAGCGGCTGTGGCTGGAGCGCTGGCGGGCGGGGTTGGGGTAAGGCATCAGAACGTCCCTCTCCCAAGCGGGAGACGGACTGGTCAGCGCGCCCGCCGCCGCCGCATCCAGAGGATCGCCCAGTCGCCGCGCTGGAGCCGTGCCGCCATGCGGAACCCCGCCAACTGCATCGCGCGCTTGACCGCCGCTTCCTGTTCACCGGCGAGGAGCCCGGCCAGCAGCAGACTGCCACCCGGCGATATGGCCTTGGCGAAGTCGGGCGCGAGGCTGACCAACGGTCCGGCAAGAATATTGGCGATCAGCAGGTCATAAGGCCCGCGCACCTGCAGCAGCGGATCGTCCATCCCGTCGGCCACGATCATCACCGCCTCGCCCGGTCTTGCGCCCATCGGCACCGCGTTGAGACGCGCATTTTCCTCGACCACGCCGGTGCAGACCGGGTCGATATCGGTCAGCGTGCACAGGGCGCGCCGCCAAAGCGCCAGGGCGGCAAAGCCCAGCAGCCCGGTGCCGGTGCCGATATCGGCGATGTTGCGCGCGATCACCCCGCTCGCCTTCATGGTGCCGAGCATCTCGAGGCATCCGGCGGTGGTCTTGTGCTGCCCGGTGCCGAAGGCTTGGCTGGCAGGGATCACGAAATCGATCAGATCAGGGTCGGCGGGATAATCGGGGGTGTGAACATGGAAGCGCCCTGCGCGGATCGGCGGCGCGTTGTGCTGGCTGAGGGTCACCCAGTCCTGCGGTGCGAGCTTCTCGACGGTGATTTTCGGCGCCTTGCCTTCGAACAGCCCGCCAAGCGCGGCCTTCTCGGCCTTGCCGGGCTTTCGCGGATACCAGCCTTCCAGCACCCAGTCGTCGGGCTTGTCCTCGGCCACCTCGCGGCCTGCGATAACGAGTTCGAAGTCCCAATCGTCGATCAGGTCATGCGCCAGCAGCGCGGCCTGCACGATGGGCTTGGGAGCGTAGGCCGAGAGCTTCCAGGTGGTGTCAGCGGACAAAGCTGGCTCCGTTGGCGTCGATCACCGCGCCGGTCATGCTGGGCGGGGCGTCAAGCGCGCAGAAGGCGATGATGGCCGCGATTTCCTCCGGCGTCGCCACCCGACCCAGCGGAATGTCCGCCAGCAGCCCCGGCCCGCCGCGGCTGGCGAGGTAATCATCCGCCATGCTGGTGTCGGTAAAGCCGGGGGTGACGGCAAAACTCAGTATGCCGTCCTTGGCATAGGCGCGGGCGATGGTCTTGTGCATTCCCACCATCCCGCTTTTGGCGGCGGCATAGTGCCAGTGCGCGGGCGAGTCCCCGCGATAGGCCGCGCGGCTGGCGACATGCACGAGCCGCCCGCCGAAGCCGCGGCTCTGCCAGTGAAGCACCGCAAAGCGCGATAGCTGCGCGGCGCTGGTGAGGTTGACCCGCAGCGTGTCCTCCCAAGCGTCAAGCCACTCGATGTCCGAGCGTTCCAGCCGGTTTGCCTCGAACCGCCCGGCATTGTTCACCACAATATCGATCTCGCCCCCGGCCAGATCGAGCGCATGCTCCCATAGCGCCTGAACCGAAAGCGGATCGCCGAAATCGGCAGCGATCATCGGTGCGCCGTCCCCACCGGTGGCTTGCGGGCGGGAGGCGTGGCCGGTCAATTTCGCGCCCCGCGCTGCCAGTGCCGCCAGCGCTGCCCGGCCGATTCCGCGGCTCGATCCGGTTACAAGAATGTGTCCCATGCAATCGCCTATCCAGAAATTTGCAAGTCATGTCCACTGCTCGCCGCTTGCCTCGCTCGCCAGCCGCGCTAAGTGGGTTGGCCGTAACAGGGACCTGACGGGATCAAAATGAACCAAAGACCGCTTTCTCCCCATTTGCAGGTGTGGCGCTGGGGGCCGCATATGCTGGTATCGATTCTCCACCGCGCCACCGGTGACGGCATGGCGCTGGTCGGTTTGGCCGTCCTTGTGTGGTGGCTGGGCGCGCTGGCGAGCGGGCCGGAAGCCTATGCCAGCTTCCAGAGCGTGATGGGATCGCCGCTCGGGATGGTGGTGCTGGTGGGGCTGAGCTGGGCATTCTTCACCCACATGATGAGCGGGCTGCGCCACTTCGTGCTCGATATCGGGGCGGGGTATGAACTGGATACCAACCGCATGTGGTCGATCGCCGCGCCGGTGATCGCCGTTGCAATCACCGCGGCCTTCTGGGCCCTGATCCTGCTGCGCTGAGGAGCGATATAATGGGTAACGGAACCTCCATCGGGCGCGTGCGCGGGCTGGGCGCGGCGCATCACGGCGCGCATCACTGGCTGGTGCAGCGCTTCACCGCGATCGGCAATGTGGTGCTGATGAGCTGGCTGCTGGTCAGTCTCGTCATGCTCGGCGATTATGGCCATGCGACGGTCACCAAGTGGCTGGCGCACCCGCTTAATGCGACGGCGATGATCCTGCTTGTGTTCAGCCTGTTCTGGCACGCGCGGCTCGGCTTGCAGGTGCTGATCGAGGATTATCTCCACGACGCCGGCACCAAGTTCGCAGCGCTTTCCGCGCTCAATCTGGCAACTATCGGCGGCGGCGCCTTCGGGATTTTCAGCGTCGCCGCGCTCGCATTCGGAGGTAACGCCTGATGGCAACCGCAGCACCCAAGGGAACCGCGAATGACGTCGGGGGCGCGCATCTGAAGGGCGCCTATACCATCGTCGATCACACCTATGACGTCGTCGTCGTGGGCGCAGGCGGTTCGGGCCTGCGCGCAACCATGGGCGCGGCCGAGGCGGGCCTGCGCACCGCCAACATCTCCAAGGTGTTCCCCACCCGCTCGCACACCGTCGCGGCGCAGGGCGGGATCGCGGCGAGCCTCGGCAACAATTCGCCCGATCACTGGACCTGGCACATGTACGACACCGTCAAGGGGTCGGACTGGCTGGGCGATCAGGACGCGATCGAATATCTCGCGCGGGAAGCCCCGGCGGCGGTCTATGAACTGGAGCACGCGGGCGTGCCGTTCAGCCGCAATGCCGATGGCACGATCTACCAGCGTCCTTTCGGCGGGCACATGCAGAACATGGGCGCCGGCCCGCCGGTGCAGCGCACCTGCGCCGCGGCCGACCGCACCGGCCACGCCATGCTCCACGCGCTCTATCAGCAGTCGCTGAAGTATGACGCGGATTTCTTTATCGAATACTTCGCGCTCGATCTCATCATGTCGGACGAGGGCGGGGAGCGTAAGTGCGTCGGCGTGATGGCGATGTGCCTTGATGACGGCAAGATCCACCGCTTCCGCGCGCAGTCGGTCGTGCTGGCGACCGGCGGTTATGGCCGCTGCTATTACACCGCCACCTCGGCCCACACCTGCACCGGCGACGGCGGCGGGATGGTGCTGCGCGCAGGGCTGCCGCTGCAGGACATGGAATTCGTGCAGTTCCACCCCACCGGCATCTACGGCGCGGGCGTGCTGATCACCGAAGGCGCGCGCGGGGAGGGCGGCTATCTCACCAACTCCGAAGGCGAGCGCTTCATGGAGCGTTATGCCCCCTCGGCCAAGGACTTGGCGAGCCGCGATGTCGTGTCGCGTTCAATGGCGCTTGAAATGCGCGAAGGGCGCGGTGTCGGGCCGGAGGGGGATCACATCTACCTCCACCTCGACCACATCGACCCCGCCGTGCTGGCCCAGCG
>RDXA01000301.1 GCA_004292705.1 Sphingomonadales bacterium
CCAAGCTTCTCCCTAGGACTCTTTGGTTAATTTATCGCAAACGCCCACCCTTCGTCCTGCGGCAAGGGCGGATTTACAGCACCTGTGGTGCAAGCAGCCCGAGCGCGACGGTGAGTGCACCAAGGCCAATCGAAAGATGCCAGCGCAGCCGAAGAAAGTCAGGTGTTGCAAAACCCAAGGCCCGATCGATGAGCGGCGAGGCAAAGATCAGCGTGCCCAGATAGAGCAGCGCCGGCCCCGGCCAGTCCCAGCCGAAGGTCCAGGGCAGAAACAGTGCCAATGCCAGCAGGCTTGGCAGCACCGCCACGCCATAGGCTCCTGCCCCTGCCCGGCCACTGGCAATCGCTTGCCCCCACCACACGCCGCCCAGAAAGCTGAAGATCGCCGCGGCATAGGCAAACCCGCCCGCCAGCGCCGAGTAGCGCCATTCGTGGCCGGTCACGATCAGCGCGATGCAGATCATCTGCGGCAACAGCCCGGCATAGCCGAGCGCGCGGGCTGCAGGGGTCAGCGAAGTTTGTCCGTCCATAGGGCCACAATCCGCAGGCCCCCGGCACGGTTCCCTGCCAGCTTGCCTCGCCACGGCCTTTGCGCCACTTGGGAACCCATGGATCTGTTCGATTTGACCGGCCGCACGGCCATCATCACCGGGGGCAATGGGGGGCTGGGCCTTGCCATGGCGCGCGGGCTTGCCAAGGCTGGCGCAAATGTTGCGATCTGGGCCCGCAATGCGGACAAGAACGCGCTTGCGCGGGCCGAATTGCAAGCGCTCGGGAATGGCCAGATCATCGCGCTCACCTGCGATGTTGCCGAAGAACATGCGATCGAAGCCGCAATGACAGCGACGCTCGGGCACCTGGGTCGGGTGGACGTGTGTTTTGCCAATGCCGGGATCTCGGGTGCGGGCACCGCGATCCCCGACATCACGCGCGAGGGCTGGGATCACACCCTCACCATCAACGCCCGCGGCGCCGCGCTCGTCTACAAGCATGTCACGCGCCACATGATCGCCCGCGCCAGGGATGGCGATGCGGGGGGCAAGCTGATCGCCACCTCATCAGGACAGTCGATAATGGGGGTCAATCGCTCGTCTGATTACGCGGCATCAAAGGCTGCCTTGAACGGCCTTACCCGTGCTGCCGCTTTCGAGCTTGCGCGCTACCAGATCACCGCCAATGCCTTGCTTTTCGGCTATTACGAAACCGACATCACTGCCAAGGCCGACCCACGTTTCGGTGAATGGATGGCCAAGCGCATCCCGCTGCGCCGCCCGGGCGATCATGCCGGGCTGGAGGGACTGGCGGTGTTCTTCGCCTCGCCGCACAGCGATTACATTACCGGGCAGAGCCTTCCGGTCGATGGCGGCTTGTGCATCAGTTGACTGGTCGCTGATCGGCACCACCTTTGGTCGGAACAGGGCTGTCATCTGACCGTTGGTCACGCAAGCCTCTCGCAACCGGAACACCTGTCCCTTGGCCGACGATACCATTCCTGATTTCGACAAGCTCCCTGATGACCGATCTCGCCAGCGCGCTGTGCCTGCGGGCCGTATTGCCCGCTTTGGCACTTTCGGGCGGCTGGTGGGCGGTGTTGCGGGCGGCATGATGGCCGAAGGCGCACGGCGGCTCGCGAGTGGTGAAGGCATTTCCGCGCGCGATCTGATCCTGACCCCCGGCAATGTCCAGCGCCTGACCGATCGCCTCTCGCATCTGCGCGGCGCGGCGATGAAGATGGGGCAGATGATCAGCCTGGATGCGGGCGACTTCCTGCCGGAGGAACTCTCGAAGATCCTTGCGACCTTGCGCGATCAGGCCAATTTCATGCCGACCAAGCAATTGGACCATGTGTTGAAGTCCGAATGGGGCCCCGACTGGCGCAAGCAGTTCCGGTGGTTCAACCCCCGCCCAATCGCTGCCGCCAGCATCGGACAGGTGCACAAGGCCCTGACCCGCGACGGCGAGGAGCTGGCGATCAAGGTTCAATATCCCGGCGTCGCCAAGAGTATCGACAGTGATGTCGATAATGTCATGACGCTGCTCAAGGTCGCCGGCTTCGCTCCGCCCGAGCTGGAGATGGACAAGCTGATGGCGGCGGCCAAACAGCAACTGCACGAGGAAGCCGACTACCAGCGCGAAGGCGCGCAGATGGCCATGTATCGCGAACAGTTGGCGGGCACCCCCGGTTTTGTCGTCCCGCGCCTGCACGAGGGGCTCACCCGCGGCTCGATCCTTGCGATGAGCTTTGAAGAAGGTGTCAGCATCGAGGAACTGGGTGCCGAGCCGCCCGAGCGCCGCGATGACGTTTTCGCCCGCCTCATCCGGCTGGTGGCGCGCGAATTGTTCGAATTCGGGGTGATGCAGACCGATCCCAATTTCGCCAACTTCCGCTATCGGCGCGAAACGGGTGAAATCGTCCTGCTCGATTTCGGTGCCTGCCGCCCGGTCGATCCGGTGGTGGCGAACGGCTATCGCAAGATGCTGCTCGCGGGCTTGCAGGGCAAGGCCGAGGACGTGCTCAAGGCCACCATCGAGGCGGGCTTCATGATGCCGATCGTCGCCGAAAAGCACCCCGAGCGGGTGAACCGGATGATCGATATAGTCATTAATGAAATGCGTGCCGACGCGCCGTTCGACTTTGGCGACCGCGCCTTCATCCCGCTGCTGCGCGAGGAAGGATATGCCATCGCGCAGGACAAGGACACATGGGCCTTCCCGCCGATCGAGACCCTCTTCGTCCAGCGCAAGGTTTCTGGAACGGCTTTGCTGGGCGCTCGGCTGAAGGCCAACGTCAACATCCGCCGGATCACCGAGGAGGTGCTTGCGAGCACTGTCCCGCTGCCAGAACCTGCGGCCTGAGGCGCGCCAACCTCATGCCCCATCACCCATGACTTTGGGTTAGCCCCGACCTGCCCGGCATCACAGACAAGCCCGTATGTTTCGCGCAAAACCAACAAGATAGGCTGTGGACAGCGGCAAGTTTTTGTAATAACGCAGCGCCATGCATGGGGGTATCAATCACACTATCGGCGTGCTGTTCGTGTGCCTCGGCAATATCTGCCGGTCACCGATGGCGGAAGGTGCGTTCCGCGCAGCGTCGCAGGCCCGAGGTCTGGCGTGTCATGTGGATTCGGCCGGAACAGCGTCCTATCATATCGGTCACCGGCCCGATCCACGCGCGGTCGAAGTCGCCAGCCTGAAAGGGATCGACATCTCCGGTCAGTCCGCTCGCCAGATCGAGCGCAACGATTTCTATCGCTTCAGCCACATCATCGCACTCGACCGCGCCAATCTCGAAGGCGTGCGTGCCAAGGCGCCGCGTGACGGGACGGCCCGCCTCGCCATGCTGATGGATGCGGTTGAAGGGCGTCGGGGGGAGCCCGTGGCCGATCCCTATTATGGTGATACCGCCGCCTTCGAGGCTGCTTGGAGCACGATCAGTCTGGGGGCCGAGGCGTGGGCCGAGCTTCTGCTGCTTGAAGCCAAGACCATGCGCGCCTGACCTCTCAGCCGCCGCGCAGCAGCTGCACACCCCAATCGCGTTCGAACAGGTAAAGCAGCAACCGCGCCGCCTCACCGCGTGGCGATGTCAGTCCTCCGTCCCGCTCCATCAGCAGCCGGGCATCGGCATGGGCAATGGGCAAAAGACTTTGCATCTGGTCGAGATTGGCGATCCTGAAAGCCGCCTCTCCCGATTGCCGCGTGCCGAGAAGCTCGCCCCCGCCGCGCAGCTCCAGATCCTCCTCGGCGATCCGGAAACCATCCTGCGTCTCGCGCATGAGGGCGAGCCGCGCGCGGCCGGTCTCTGACAGAGCACCGCCGCGCAGCAACAGGCAGGTCGATTTTTCCGCCCCCCGCCCCACCCGGCCACGCAGCTGGTGAAGCTGGGCCAGGCCAAAGCGTTCGGCCTGTTCGATCACCATCAGCGTGGCGGCGGGCACGTCCACCCCGACTTCGATCACCGTCGTCGCCACCAGCAGCCGCGCCTGACCGCTGGCGA
>RDXA01000344.1 GCA_004292705.1 Sphingomonadales bacterium
TACCTTCTACGTGACGGATCTGACTGCGGCCAAGGTCAAGGCACCCGAACGGCTTGCCGAAATCGAGGCCGCCTTGCTGTCCGCAGCGAGCGACCAGCGCCAGGAGCAGCTGGAGCAGGCCTGAATGCCACACCGGCACGCAAATCTTGCAGTTTTGCAGAAAGCCGGTTTGCAGCGGGGCACGATCAGATTAGTCAGTTGAAAAAAGCAATCGTACTACAGGGGAGAGATACACCATGACATCCTTCACATCGCTGCGCGCGCTGGCGCTGCTGGGAGCCGGCATGGCGCTGATGCCGACCGCTGGCTTTGCACAGGATACGCAGAGCGACGCCGACGAACCGCTGCCCGAGAACGTCATCATCGTGACCACGCAGGGCCGCAGTCAGGCGCTGGCCGACGTGCCGGTGGCGATTTCGGCGGTGAGTTCGGAAACCCTGCTCAACAGCGGCGCCAACGACATCCGGCAATTGAACCAGGTCGCTCCTTCGCTGCTGGTGTCCTCGACCGGCTCCGAAGCCAACGGCTCGGCGCGTATCCGCGGGATCGGCACGGTCGGCGACAACCCCGGCCTTGAAAGCTCGGTGCCGGTGTTCATCGACGGCGTCTATCGCTCGCGCTCGGGTATCGGCCTCAACGAACTGGGCGAAATCGACCGTATCGAAGTGCAGCGCGGCCCGCAGGGCACGCTCGGCGGGCGCAACTCCTCGGCCGGTCTTATCAGCATCTATTCGAAGCAGCCCGAGTTCGAATTCGGCGCCACCGGCGAAGTGACTTACGGCAACTACGATTTCCTGCGCATCGGCGGCAGTGTGACCGGCCCGATCACTGACACGCTCGCGGCACGGATCGACGGGATCTTCGTCCAGCGCGACGGCTTCTATTTCGACCCGACCAACAACACCGACGTCAATGACCGCAACCGCTATTTCGTGCGCGGGCAACTGCTGTTCGAGCCGACCGACGATATCTCGATCCGGCTGATCGGCGACTACACCTACCGAGACGAGAAATGCTGCGCGGCGACCTATGTCGACGGCACCGTCAACCAGTTCATCGGCGGGCTCAACAATCCCTCGACCCCGCTTGCGCCGCTGCAGCAAAACGGCAACAACATCATCAACGTGTTGCGCGATCTCGGCCAGCCGCTCGCCGCTTTCAACCAGGGCTATGGGCGGACAGTCTCGGTCACGCGCGGCCGCAGCTTCGCCGGCGTGACCAAGGACTACGGCGTGTCGGGCCAGATCGACTGGGATTTCGGCGGGGCCAAGCTGACCTCGATCACTGCCTACCGCGAATATCGTTCAGGCCAGGGCTCGGACACCGACTATGGCTCGGTCGACATCCTCTATCGCGCTCCCAGCGACGAGGCCTATCGCCAGTTCCACACCTTCACGCAGGAAATCCGCCTGCAGGGCGAAGCCTTTAACGGCACGCTCGACTGGCTGGTCGGCGGCTTCTTCGCCAACGAGAAGCTGACGGTGCGCGACAACCTGCGGTTCGGCAACCAGTACGGCCGCTTCGCAAGCTGCCGCATCGTTTCAGGCGGCGGTCTCGCCGGGTTCTATTCCCCGACCGGCCAGGGGTGCCTTTCGCCCACCGGTCGAGCCGTGGTTGCCAGTGGCGCGGCAACGGGGGGATCGCCGGTGCTCGGCGCGGCCCTGCTCGGCGGTATCGACCGGCTCGACACGCTCAACGATCGCGGTTCGACCATCGACAACTACTTCCAGGACGGCACCAACTGGGCGCTGTTCACCCACAACATCATCAACATCACCGACCGGCTCGCTCTGACTCTCGGTGTGCGCTACACCAAGGACGAGAAGGACTTCTCGGCCCTGTTCGGAAACGACAACACGGTCTGCACAGCCCAGCAGGCGGCACTTGTGCCGTTCCTGCCAACCCTCGGAGCGACGGCCGGCGGCCTGATCGGCCTCGCCTGTCAGGGCAACTCCACCGCCGAGCTCAACGGCGTCACGATCCGCGACAACCGGAGCGAGGACGAATGGACCGGCACCGCCATCCTGTCCTACAAGGCAACCGACGACCTGCTGCTCTATGCCAGCTTTGCGCGCGGCTACAAGGCGGGCGGCTTCAACCTTGACCGTTCGGCGCTCAAGGCGCCAACCCTGCCGTTCGGTGGCCAGGCCGGGACGCAGGCGCTGGTCCGCAACCTCCAGTTCGATCCCGAGCTGGTCGACAGCTACGAACTCGGCGTCAAATATGCGACCGGTCCGTTCAGCGTCAGCGTTGCCGCGTTCCGCTCGGATTTCAGCAACTTCCAGCTGAATACCTTTAACGGCACAGTGTTCCTCGTGCAGAACGTCAACGGCTGCAAGGGCGATCTGACGGGTGGGGCTGCCGCCGATACCGATCTCAGCGCGGCGACCGGCACCTGTGCTGCGGGCGACGTCGGCTTCGGGGTCCGCACGCAAGGTCTCGAAATCGAAGCGCAGATGAACCCGGCAGACGACTTCAACGTCGCCGCCGGTCTCACCTACGCCAAGACCGACTACCGCGATGACCTCGTCGGCAACGCCTCGGGTGCGCCGCTCGATCCTGCGCTGCGCAAGCTGCCGGGCGACAATCTGTCGAACGCCCCGGAATTGGTGGCCACCGGCAGCGTCACCTGGACGCCCGAGATCGGCTCCAGCGGCCTCACCGGCCTGTTCTACATCGACGGGCGCCTGACCTCGGACTTCAACACCGGCTCCGACCTGTTCCCGCAGAAGGAGCAGGACGGGTTTGCCCTGTTCAACGCGCGCATTGGCATCCGCGGGCCGGACCTCAAGTGGTCGCTGGAGTTCTGGGGCCAGAACATCTTCGATAAGAACAATGCGCAGGTCGCATTCAACTCGCCGTTCCAGGCGGGCACGACCTCCGCGCCCTTCATCGACCCGCAGTTCCCGGGCGGCCGTCAGATCTTCTCGCAGTTCCTCGCCGAACCGCGCACCTACGGGGTAACCGCAAGGTTCAACTTCTGAACCGCCGCGCTATCGCAACACGGAAAGGGGGCGCTCCGGCAACGGGGCGCCCTTCTTCGTTGCGAGGTGGGGTCAGCCTCTGTGGCCGAAGAGCGCGGTGCCGACCCTGACGCAAGTCGCGCCGAGCATGACAGCAGTCTCGTAATCCCCGCTCATGCCCATGCTGAGGCCGGTGAGGCCGTGATCGGATGCCAGCTTCGCCAGCAGGGCAAAGAACGGTGCGGCTTCGGTGTCGGCGGGCGGAATGCACATCAGCCCGGCAAGCGGAATACCGCTGGCCCGCACGCCGTCCAGAAATGCCGGGAGATCGGCCAGCGGACAGCCGCCCTTTTGCGGTTCATCCCCGATATTGACCTGCACGAAACACGGCACTGCCTTGCCCGCCTTGTCCATCGCCTTGGCAAGCGCTGTCAGCAGGCTTGGGCGGTCCAGCGAATGGATCACATCAAACAGGGCCACGGCTTCCTCGGCCTTGTTCGATTGGAGCTGGCCGATGAGGTGCAGTTCGATGTCGGGATGGGCTGCGCGCAGAGCGGGCCACTTGCCTTGCGCTTCCTGCACCCGGTTCTCGCCAAACACGCGCTGGCCGGCATCGATCAGGGGCCGGATCGCCTCGGCATCATGGGTCTTGCTCACCGCGATCAGCGTCACCTCGGCAGGTTCCCGCCGGGCAGGCTTGCACACGCGGGCAATGTTGGCGCGGACTTCGGCGAGACGGGAGGATGCACTTTCCATGGGCGCGCTGTATAGCGGGCCGGTGACGCGCGCAAAGCCCCTCCCTGTCCTGTGGCTGATCAGCGATGCGCGGAACGATGCGGGGCTGGATCTCGCGCTGGCCCGCTTGCCGCGCGGATCGGGCTTCATCTATCGCCACTATCACCTGCCGGGGCCGCAGCGGCTGGCGCGCTTCTGGGCGCTGCGGCAGATGGCGAAAGCGCGCGGCCATGTGATGATCCTTGCCGATTCGGCGCTTACCGCCCGCGAATGGGGAGCGGACGGGATTTATGGAGCACCGCGCGCCCTGGTCCCGCGCCGCGCCGGGCTGATCCACCTTGCCACCGCGCATGATCTCGCCGAACTGGGGCTTGCCGCACGGCTCGGCGCGGACGCAGCGCTGCTTTCGCCGGTGTTCCCGACCCGCTCCCACCCCGGCGGCGCAGTGCTGGGCGCTGTGCGGTTCCGCCTGCTCGCAAGGCAAGCGCGGCTACCGGTGATCGCGCTTGGCGGGATGACGGCAAAGCGCGCGCGCGGCCTCGGCTGGCCACGCTGGGCCGCCATCGACGGGTTGAGTTAGACCCTTCGCTTCATCGCTCTTGCCTTGACCGGAGTCCCTTGAGGATTCATGATGTGTTCCGCTCAGGAGACAGCCCCATGGCCAGCCGCGCGGTAAACCCCGTCAAACCCGGTCGTCAGACCGACGCCGAATGGCGCGCAGGCCTGCGTCGTTCGTTGCGCCGCATCGCCCAGATGACCGGCGCAGGCCTGCTGCTGGGCGCAGGTGTCTTCCTTGCGCTGGCGCTCGCCAGCTATACCCAGACCGACCCAAGCCCCTCGACCGCCGCCGATCCGGGCGCGATCGCCAACTGGATGGGACGGGCCGGGGCGTGGGTGGCAGACCGAGTGCTGCTGGTCTTCGGCCTGCCCGGCGTGCTGCTGCTGCCGCTGCTCTATGTCTCCGCGCGCAAGCTGTGGCGTGATGTGGAGAACGGCGATGCACCGGAAACCACCGCATGGTGGATGCCGACCGCGCTGCTGCTGATCGCCATGACGCTGATCGCGACGGTGCTGAGCCTCGTTTTTCAGGGTCCGGGCGGCACCTTGCCTGCACAGGCGGGCGGCCTTGCCGGACTGCTCGGCGCGGGCGCAATCCAGGCGGTCGCCGCGCGGTTTGGCGAAGGGGCAGAAGGCTGGGTGATCCTCGGCCTCGCCCTGACCAGCCTCGCGCTCGGCGTTGCGCTCCTGACCCGGATCTTCGCCATCGACTGGCGGGTGTTGATGAGCCTGCCGGACTTCCTGGGCGGCGGATCGCTCGCGGGGCTGCTGCGTCGCCTGCCACTGCCGGGCCGTCAGCCCGCGCCCGCGCTGACCTTTGCTGGAGAGATCGACGACGATGATGACACCGCCACCGCGCGTCCGCGCCGCGGCGGCAAAGGCGAAATCGCATCGGTCGCCCTTGATGATCGCCCGCGCCGCGCGCCTGAAATCTCGGACCCCTCGGCCCCGCCCCGGCGCGCGCCGACCGGCAAGACCGCGCAACGCGACATGTTCGCGCCCTTCAACCTGCCGAGCCTCGATCTGCTGGCCGAACCGCCACAGGACAAGGCGCCCAAGCTCGACAAGCTGGCGCTGGAACGCAATGCACGGCTGCTCGAAAACGTACTCGACGATTTCAATGTGAAGGGCGAGATCACCGCCGTGCGCACCGGGCCGGTGGTGACCATGTACGAGCTTGAGCCTGCCCCCGGCATCAAGGCCAGCCGCGTGATCGGCCTTGCCGAAGATATTGCCCGCAACATGAGTGCGATTTCCGCGCGCGTCTCGCCGATCCCCGGGCGCACCGTGATGGGGATCGAACTGCCCAATCAGGATCGCCAGGTGGTGATGCTGAAGGAGTTGGCGGCGTGTGCCGATTTTGCCGATGCCAAGGGCAGCCTGCCGATCATCCTCGGCAAGGATATCGCAGGCGAACCGATCATCGCCGATCTCGCCGCCATGCCGCACCTTTTGGTGGCGGGCACCACCGGGAGCGGCAAGTCGGTCGGGCTCAACGTGATCCTGCTTTCGCTGCTCTACCGCTTCACGCCGACAGAGCTGCGCCTGATCCTGATCGATCCCAAGGTGCTGGAACTCAAGACCTATGACGATATCCCGCACCTGCTTTCGCCGGTGGTGACGGAGCCGGCCAAGTCGGTGCGCGCGCTGAAGTGGGCGGTCGAGGAGATGGAACGGCGCTACCGGATGATGAGCGCCATCAGCTCGCGCAATATCCATTCGTTCAACGAAAAGGTCAGCGCCGCGATCGCCAAGGGCAAGCCCTTGGGCCGCCGGGTGCAGACCGGGTTCGATCCTGAAACCGGCGAGCAATTGTTCGAGGAAGAACAGCTCGATTACCAGCCGCTGCCGCAGATCGTGCTGATCGTGGACGAACTCGCTGACCTGATGGTGACGGTCGGCAAGGAAATCGAAGTGCTGATCCAGCGCCTCAGCCAGAAAAGCCGCGCGGCCGGCATCCACCTGATCATGGCGACGCAGCGCCCCTCGGTCGACGTCATCACCGGGGTGATCAAGGCCAACCTGCCGACCCGCATCAGCTTCAAGGTGACCAGCCGGATCGACAGCCGCACGATCCTCGGCGAGCAGGGCGCGGAGCAGCTGCTTGGCAAGGGCGACATGCTCTACAAGCCCAACACCGGCGCGATGGTGCGCGTCCACGGGCCCTTCGTCTCCGACGAGGAGGTCGAGGCCGTGGCCGATCACTGGCGCGGCCAGGGCGCGCCAGAATATGTCGACGCCGTCACCGAAGAGCCGGAAGAAGGCTTCGGCTTCGGCTTCGAGGACGAATTCACCGCTTCGGACAATCCCGAAGAACGCAAGTATCGTCAGGCCTGCCAGATCGTGTTCGAGAACCAGAAGGCCTCAGGCTCGTGGCTCCAGCGCCAGATGGGCGTGGGCTACAACACCGCGGCCAAGTGGATCGAGCGGATGGAGGAAGACGGCTTCGTCGGCCCGGCGAACCATGTCGGCCGTCGCGAGATCTTCCGCGATCGCGACGGCAATCCGCTCTGATCCTTACGCGGAAGCACTGCGAAGCGTGAACGCTGCCCGGAGCGGGGGCCGCATTAGGGGTGTGCGCCAGCGCATAATGCGGCGCATAAAGATGCAATTCGGCAACGTCCCGAAACTGTAAATCCGCCGTAACCCAGCCTTCATCGGAGCGTCGCTGCACCGTCACCAAGCGGTGTCACGGGCAAGGCCTCTCTCCACCGATAAGGGCACATCCCGATGCTTCGCACCCCGTTCTCCCGCGTGTCGCTGATCGCGCTCGCCACCACACTCGCCGCCGTCCCGCAGATTGCCTTCGCGCAGGACGCGGAAACCGCCACCGACGACGACAGCACTTCGGGCAACCAGATCATCGTCACGTCGCAGAAGATCGAGCAGCGCGCGCTTGACGTGCCGATCACCATCACCGCCACCAGCGGCGAACGCATCCGCGCGCTTGGCGTGACCGATCTTGACGAGCTGTCCTACTACACCCCCGGCCTGCTGATCCAGGAACAGAGCGCCAACAACCCCGGCGTCGTGATCCGCGGGATCACCTCGGATAGCGGCTCGGCGCAGGAAGGCCCGCGCGTCACGCTTTATTACAACGGCATCGACATCTCGCGTTCGCGCGGGTCGTATCAGGCGATCTACGATCTGGAACGCGTCGAAGTGATCAAGGGCCCGCAGGCGACCCTGTTCGGCACCGCCAGCGCCGTGGGTGCGATCAGCCTCATCTCGGCCAAGCCCCGCGCGGGCTTCGAGGGCGAGATTCGCGGCGGCTATGGCAATTTTAACCAGACCCTGGTGGGCGGCTTCATCAACTTCGGTTCGGACGTCCTTGCTGCGCGCATCGCGGGTGAGTGGCGCACGCGTGATGGCTATGTCGAAAACCTGAGCCGCAACCAGAGCAAGGAGCTCTACGCGCAGGACCAGCTCGGCCTGCGCGCCTCGGTCCGCTGGACCCCGACCGACGACCTGACCGTCGATCTGGTCGGCACCTATGACCAGCAGCGCAACGGCGGCACGCCCTTCATCTCGGCCCGCTTCCCGGCCTTTGCCGGCGCGCCGGGCGGCCCGGCCAATGCCTTCGTCCCCGCAAATCTCGGCGGTAACCCCGCCGGTGCAGCGGCGCTGGGCAATGATCAGCTCGGCCTCAACCGCGAAGTCTATGATCTCAACCTGACGCTGAACTACCAATTCGAGGACGACTGGTCCTTCACCACCGTCAACGGCTACCGCGAATTCGACAGCCGCGAGGTGTTCGATGCAGACGGCACCGCTGCACCCTTCCTCGAATTCGCCGAAATCGCCGATGGCTGGCAGGTCAGCCACGAAGGCCGCTTCACCTATTCGGGCCAGAAACTGCGCGCCAGCTTCGGCTGGAACGCCTTTATCGAGGACGGTCGCCAGAACGTGCCCTTCGCCACCGAAGAAGGCCTGTTCCTGCAATGCCTCGGCACCCTGTTCGGTGTCCCGGCTGCGGGCCGCCCCTTCGGCACAACCCCTTGCGTCGCGGCTGATGGCACCGTTCCGGCCTTGGGCCTGACCAACTTCCAGTACAGCTCGGTGTTCGAGAATCAGGGCCGCAACGAGGCCTATTCGGTCTTCGCCGACGCCACCTGGATCCCGTTCGATGCGCTTGAGTTGACCGCCGGTGTCCGCTTCCTCGACGAATATCGCCGATCGAGCTTCTTCGCCCGCGTGCCCAACAGCGTGCTCAGCCGCGCCCCGTTGATCCCGGGCCAGATCGACACCCGCGGCCAGACCTTCGTGGCTGACGAGCGCTTCGGCGCGGTGCTGCCGCGCTTCAATGCGCTGTATCGCATCAATGATGACGTCAACATCTTCGCCACCGTCTCCAAGGGCCGCCGTTCGCCGGTGGTGCAGGTGAACGCCCGGCGGCAGGGGGCCGACGTACTCGCCAACCGCACGGACGTGCTGGAAGAGATCGTGTGGAACTACGAAGGCGGGATCAAGCTGGCCACCGGTGGGGTGTCGGCCTCGCTCGGCGTTTATTACCAAGTCTATGACAACTTCCAGGTCTCGGTCCCGCTGCTCGATGCCAATGGCAACCCGACCGGCGCCTTCCAGACCCGCAGCGCAGGCGGTGCCAGCAACCTCGGGGTCGAAGGCGAACTGGCAGTGGACGTGACCGACTGGCTCAATGTCTTCGGCAATTTCGGCTTCATCGATGGCGGGATCGACAATGATCCGGCCAACGGCACCTTCGCCGGATCGCGCTTCCGTTTGCAGCCGGAATGGCAGGCCTCGGGCGGGTTCTCGGTGGATTACGAGTTCGGCAATGGCGCAAGGTTCTTCGCCACGCCCAGCATCACCCACCGCAGCACGATCTTCTTCCAGGTCCCCAACACCGCGCTGATAAGCCAGGGCCCAGTGACGCTGGTCAACGCCCGCGCCGGAGTGAGCTTCGCCGATGAACGCTACGAAATCGCAGGCTTCATCCGCAACGCCTTCAACGAGGACTTCCTGCTCGATGCAGGCAACACCGGCGGGGCCTTCACCATCCCGACCTTCATTCCGGGCGAACCGCAGTTCTACGGCGTGGAAGTCACCGCGAAGTTCTAACGCGGACCTATCGGGTCATGATCGGCGGCGGCGGGCGCAAGTCCTCCGCCGCCGCGTTCTGCGCATCGCGTTCGGCGATTTCGGCAGGCGTGAGCGAGCGGAAGCGGATGGCGACAGGCGTGAAGCTGCCGTCCTCGCGCTGGCGAATGGTCACGATCCCGCGCTGGTCGCGGTTGCGCAGCTGGTCTTCCAGGAGTGCCGCGCGCTCCTGCCCGACATAAAGCCGCCCGCGGGTGAGGCCGTCCCAGCCATAGACCCCGCTCTTGTCGGCCCGCACCGGATGGGCGCAAGCGGCCTCGACCGCGACCTGTGTGACCCGTGCAATCGCCGGAGCCGCCCCTTCGAGGCACAGCGCCTCGGGAGGAACGCCGCTGAATTCCTCGATCCCCGGCCAGTCATAGCTGAACTCGACATAGTGCCCGCGCAAGTAGTCGCGCGGGTCGTAGCCCTGGATCGGCACCTCCCATTCGGTGCCCCGCTCGTAGGTGCGTTCGCTCAGGGCCCAGAGTCCGCCAAGGCCGAGAAGCGGCACGACGAGCGCGGCAAGGCGGGGGAGACGGCTCACGCGGCAGTCTCCTCGCCGGAAGGCGCGAAGCGTTTCGACACCCGCACCGCCACCCATGCCACCCCGAGGATCATCAGGCCCGAAAGGATCAGCCCGAAGCCGCTGGTCAGCAAATCCCCCGCCAGTTCAAAGCTGAGGATGATGAGCCTCAGCGCAATCACGCCGACGGCCAGCTGGAACACGCCCCGCCACTGGGCCATCAGCGCCGCCGCCGCGATGCCGGCCCACAGCGCCATCGACAGCAGCGCGGCAGGCACCGTGAGATCGTCAGCCACCCACACGATCATGAGCACCAGCCCGGCTCCGGCAATGATCGCTCCGGCCATCCGCCCGGAGACACCGGGCCGCGCCGCGACCAGCGCAAGCCCGGTCAGCATAGCGACCCCGCCGCTCGCAAGGGCCGCGGCTCCGCCTGCCAGAACGCTCTCCGCATCAAACCCGCCCGCGCTGGCGACAGCGCAGGCGAATGACGCGAGCACCACCGCATAGGCGAGCGCGAGCTGTTCGAGCCGCCGCCAGAAATCGGAGCGCTGGCTGCGGGCGCGCAGCCATCCGGCGGGCAGCGCTAACGCGGTCGGCAGGGTGACAGCCATACCGAGCCATAGCTGCCACCACACACCCGGATCGCGCGCTGCGCCATAGCCGGTCATTGCGGTGGCATAGTCCCACGCGCACCACACCGCCCCGCCCATCAGGGCTGCGGCACTCGGCCAGCTGCGGCCCAGCAACAGCAGCAGCGGGGCGAACAGCGCCAGCCACAGCCCGAGCGGCTGCCATAGCGGCGACGCCGTCTGATAGACCTGCCCGAGATGTCCAAAGAAGGTCAGGCCGAGTGCGGCGGTGACAAAGACCAGCGCCTCGATGGCCCAGGGTGATGCCTCGGCCAACCGCGCCTCGCGCCACAGCAGCACCGCGAGCAGTGCCGCGATCAGCACAAGGTGCACCGCAAGGCGCAGCTGGCCCGGAATGTCCTCCCAGTTGGCGGCGATCACCGAGACCAGCCCGAGCCCGATCGCCAGCGCACCGATCCCCCACACCGCCCACAGCAGCAGTGGGCGGGCGTGATCAGCCTCCCACGCAAGCAGTCGGTCGCGCGTTGCAGCGTCGATCAGGCCGGCGTCGTGCCATTGGGCAATCTTGCGCGCGCTCATGCCGCCAGCCTAAGCGCTGGCGCACCGCACCGCAATCAGGGTTATTCGGCTTCGAGCTCGGCCCTGGTCAGCAGCGTCATGCCCTGCACCTTGGCGGCATTGGCCGCCATCACGTCGGCGGGCATCGCAACCATGCCGATCCGCGCCAGCGGGCCATCCTTGCCCCAGCTCTTGACCCATTCCTTCATGTAGTCCTCAAGCCCCGGGATCGCCCGCATGTGCGATTTCTTGACGTAGACAAAGAGCGGTCGGGCGCCCGGATAGGCAAAGCTGGCAATGTTCTCGTAAGTCGGCGGAACATCGTTCATCAGCAGGCCCTGCACCCGGTCGGCGTTCTCTTCCATGTAGGAATAGCCGAACACCCCCACGGCGCGCGGATTGCCGACGATCTTCTGGACGATCAGATTGTCCTGTTCGCCCTGATCGACATAGCCACCATCGTCGCGCATTTCGGTGCAGATCTGGTTATACTCATCCTCGTCCCGCGACTTGAGCGCAGCCATCGCCGGATTGCTCGCGCAGCCGACCACCAGCACCAGTTCCTTGAGCGCGTCGCGCGTGCCCGAGGTCGAGGGCGGGCCGTAGACAAGGATCGGATCGGCGGGCAGCGCCGGATCGACATCCGCCCAGGTCTTCGCGGTCTGCGCCTTGCCATAGGGCCGCGCGGCAAGCGCCTCGTAGATCGTCCGGGGTGACAGGTTGAGCATGATTCCGCCCTTGGCCGAGGCAAAGGCGATCCCGTCCAGCCCGACCTGAAGCTCGATCACCTCGTCAACCTTGTTCGCGGCGCAGGCGTCGAATTCGGACGGCTTCATCCGGCGCGAGGCGTTGACCATGTCGGGCGTATTGGGGCCGAGTCCCGAACAGAACAGCTGGATGCCATTGCCGGTCCCGGTGGATTCGATCAGCGGCGAACGCATATCAGGGTGGGAGCGCGAAAAATTCTCGGCCACCAGCTTGGCGAAGGGATAGACCGTCGAGGAGCCGACGGCGTGAACCGATTGCGCCCCGGTGCCGCCAGCATCGCAACCGGCCAGTGTGGTTGCAACAAGCGCCAATGCGGCAGCAGTCTTGAGAAGGGCAGAGATGCGGTATGCCATGAACAATCCCGATGGGCGCCGAAGGGTGAGGCCTTCCTTATGCCTCGCTAAGGCGCTTAGATGACAAGGCCGTTACTCCGGTTGGCCCGCCTGCGGCAAGAGTCTGGCGCACCACCGGCGCGGGAGGGGCTTTCCCGCCCATTCATCTGAAATTGCATGATGTTAGCTCCAAATTGGAGTGAGTTGGCTTAACAGCATCGTAAGAGCTTGCATGCTACTCAAACAGGCATGGCATTCCTGCGCCTCCTTTTCCGGCTCGGCATGGTCGCCGTGATGCTGGCGTTGCTTGCTGCCAGACCGGCAGCGGCAAACGACCACACGGTGCCCAGCATTGCTCCGGCCTGCCATGCGGCGGCCGGGCTCGGCACGGGCGCAAGCGCCGTGCCGCCGCGTGCGCGCTGGATCTGCGACAACAGCAGGTGGCGCTCGGACGTACCGGCGGTGTGGCTGCGCTTCGAAGCGTCCAGCTGGCAGGGACAGGACCTGCCGCGCTATTTCTTCACCCGCATCGCGCGCTTCACATCAATCACCTTCCACGCTGTCGATGCCGACGGCACCACCCGCACACGGCAGCTGACCGAAACCGACGGTGTGCCCTTCGCAGGCGGCCCGGTGTTCCAGCTGCCTCTGCCCGAGGTTACCCGTGACACCACCATGATCCTCGCGCGGATTGAAGCACCCCATTCGGTGCCGCTGCTGACCGAGGCGCGCGTCACCCATGATCCGGGCGAGGCCGAATGGACGCAGATCGACATGATGCTGCTCGCATTCGTGATGGGCATGCTGGTGCTGCCGCTTTTGTTCGACATCAGCTTCTTCGTGGTGCTGCGCGAACGCTTCGTGGTGCTGCACGCGGCGATGGTCAGTGCGATGATGATCTATGTGCTGACCGCAGGCGGGCTGGCTTCGGCCTTCATCACACTGCCTTTGGCCCTGATGGCGGTGCTGGCCCCGCTGTCCTATGCGATCGGGGCCGGGCTTTCGGCGTTGTTCCTGTCCGCCTTTCTCGAACGCGGCGCGCAATCGCGGCTGATGCGGCGGATTGCGGTGGGGACCGGCTGGTTCACCATGATCGTGCCCGGGTTCTTCGCCTTCCAGTTCGCCTGGACCCAGCCGATTGACGACCGCGCCTATTTCATCACCTTCCTTCCCTTCATCTTCGTGATCAGCGCCGCCGTGCTGGAAGCGGTGCTGCGCGGCAGCCGTTCGGCGCGCTTCATCGCGGTCGCATGGACGCCGATCATCATCGCATCGGTCGAGCGGCTGCTGCGCGGGCTGGGCTGGCACGTCGGCCCCTCAAGCCTCGACCAGATGCTTTATGTTGCGGTCGGGATGGAGGTGGTGGTGATCAGCCTTGCAATCGCCGACCGCTTCCTGGCGATCCGGGAAGAGCGCGATGCGGCGCTGACCGAGGCGAAGATGCTCGAACAGATCTCGACGCGGGATTCGCTGACCGGTCTGATGAACCGCCGGGCGATCGAGGCGCGCTTCGACGAGCTGCTGACACAGGGTTTCGATACCTTCGCACTGGTCGATCTCGACCGCTTCAAGGCGATCAACGATCTCCACGGCCACCAGGTCGGCGATGCCGCGCTGGTCGCCTGTGCCAGTGCGATCCGTTCAAGCGGGGATCGCGATGCGGTCGCCGTCCGGCTGGGGGGCGAGGAATTCGTGGTGCTGCTGCGCGGGGAGAACACGGTCGAGCGGGCCGAGGCGCTGCGGCAGGCAATCCCGATGCGCATTGCCAAGGAAGTGCCGGGGCTCGATCTGCCCGTCACCGCCAGTATGGGCGTGGTGGTGCTGGCCGATGCCACACGCCACAAGATGGTTTTCGCCGAGTTCTATGCCCGTGCCGATGCGCTGATGTATGAAGCCAAGGCCAGCGGCCGCAACCGCCTCACCTATGAACGCCTGACCGTGTTCAACGCCGCCCCCGAAGGCCGACGGGATGGCGAGGAACGGGCGGCGTAGTCCCCGGCTGATCCTGCTGGGAAGCCGGAATCACTGAAACGGCGCCAGCACCTCGGGTCGCACCCGCGCGAGTCGCCTGCTGGCCCGGTCAAGCATAGCCCAGGTGGTCGCCGCGCTGACGAGGCGTTTGCCCGCAGCGTCCACAAACTCCACCCGCCGATGCGACTTGGCCCCCAGCGCAGGGCCTTCGATCCAAGTTTCGGCCTGCACGGTCTCGCCAAGCCCGACATTGCCGCGATAATCGATCTCGTGCCGCACCACGACCCAGAAGAATGCCGCGCGGTCTTCGGGCCGTGCCGCTGCGTCCCAGTGCTGCGTGGCCATGTCCTGAATCCACTGCACCCACACGGTATTGTTGACGTGGCCGAGTTCGTCGATGTGCTCGGGCGCGGCAATGTAGGTGCGGGTAAAGGTGTTGGGCATCGGCGCGGGGTAGCCCTCCCAGCATCGGGGGGCAAGGATCGCAACGGCTTGTTAGGGCTGCCAGGGCTATCCTTTCGCGCATGACCGACGCACCGTCCGATAAGCCCTCCCCCAAGCCCGATCGCGGGTTCCGCCCGGACGTGAACTACATCCAGCCCGAAGGCAGCAAGGGGAAGAGCCTTGTGCTGACACCCGAGGGCATCTTTGCATATGAAGGCGGCAAGATGACCACGATCGCCGACGCGGTCGATTTCTTCTGGGCGACGGTGGCGCATGACCCGCGCGAATGGAACGCGGGCCTCAAAGGTTACGACTGGCTGCTCCGAAACGCCGCCGAGGCAGACCGCGAAGACGTGCGCCGCACCTTGGGCTGGCTCGAAGGGGCCATCGGCCTCAGGGATCGCACCGCGGCGGTTGCCGCCTGCCGTTATCTTGCGGCGATGCCCCTCCCCATGCTCGCAGCGGACCACGGCCGGCTGACCGCGATCTTCAACAGCCGCAAGGTGGGGATGGTGTGGCAGCTCACCCCGGATCTCGACAAGCGCCCGCTGCCCTCCGGCCCGATCCCGAAATTCGGCAACGAGGCGGGCTTCGGCCTGATCCGCGCGGTGCCGGAACTCTACCTCAAGCTCGCGATGCTCAGCCCCGAGATGGAGAGCATCGTCAGCCTGCTGGCGGGGGAAGCGATCCGCTACGGCGTCTCGCTTCCCCCCGAGCTGGTCAATCTTGCGGCTTCGGGGCCATCCCCATCTGCCACAGGATGAAGGCGAACTCCTCGGCGGTTTCCTTGAGGCTGTTCCAGCGGCCCGACTGCCCGCCGTGGCCTGCGCCCATGTTGGTCTTCATCAGCAGCAGGTTGTCGTCGGTCTTCAATTCGCGCAGCTTCGCAACCCACTTGGCCGGTTCCCAATAGGTCACGCGCGGATCGTTCAGCCCTGCGGTCACCAGCATCGGCGGGTAAGCCTTGGCCACCACCTGATCATAGGGCGAGTAGGATAGCATATAGGCGAACGCCGCCTTGTCGGTGATTGGGTTTCCCCATTCCTGCCATTCGCCCGGTGTGAGCGGCAGCTTTTCGTTGAGCATCGTGTTCAGCACATCAACGAAGGGCACGTGGGCGACGATCGCGCCATATTGCTTGGGGTCCTGATTGATGATCGCCCCCATCAATTCGCCCCCGGCCGAACCGCCGCTGGCAGTGACCATGCCTTCGGCGGTGTAGCCCTTTGCGATCAAACCGCGCCCGGCATCGACGAAATCGTTGAAGGTGTTGGTCCGCTCGAACAGCTTGCCCTGCAGATACCAGCGCCGCCCGAGATCATCGCCGCCGCGAATATGTGCGATGGCATAGGCGAAACCGCGATCCACCAGGCTGAGCCGCGAGGTCGAGAAGCCCGGCGGCACGGCATAGCCATAGGCCCCGTAAGCATAGAGGTGCAGCGGCCCCGGCCCTTCGATCCCGGCCTGCTTGAGGATGTCCGCGCGGTCCTTACGCATCATGATGCTGACCGGCACCAGCGTTCCGTCGCGTGCCTGCACCATCACCCGTTCCGAGACATAAAGCGAGGGATCATACCCGCTCGGAATCTCCTGCGTCTTCAGCGTCGTGAGGCCGCCTGTCTTGATGTCATAGTCATAGACCGTGCTCGGCGTCACCATCGACTGATAGGCCAGCCGCAGCTTGCTCATGTCATATTCGGGGTTGTTGGAAAGGCCTGCGGTGTAGCTGGCTTCGGGGAAGGTGATCGGGGTGATCTTCGCCGCATCGCCATATTGGCGCAGCTGGATCTGGTCGAGGCCATTCAGCCGCCCTTCGGTGACATAGAAGTCCTTGAACAGGTCGAACCCGGTCAGATAGAATTCGTCCGACCCGGCGATCACCGTCTGCCAGTCACCCGGCGTTTCCAGCTTCGCCTTGGCCAAGCGGAAGTTGATGTGATCGTCATTGGTCCACACCCACAACTCGCCGTCGCGGACATCGACCGAGTATTCGACGCCCTTCTTGCGCGGCTTGACGAGGATCGGGGTGGCGGTCGGGTTGGCGGCAGGGACGAGCCGCACTTCGCTGGTCTCGTTGTCGCCGGCGGCGATGATCAGCCAGTCCTCCTGCGCCGTCAGCCCTGTGCCGACGCTGAAGCTCTGGTCTTCCTCCTTGTAGAGCGTGACATCGCTCTCCACCGGGGTGCCGATCACGTGGAGCTTGGCCTCCAGCGTGCGCCACTCTTCGGTCGAGGGGCCGTAGACCAGCGCGGTATCATTGGCGACCCACACCAGACCGCCGCGCAGATTGGTCAGCTCGTCGGGCAGATGCTCGCCGGTCTGCAAATCCTTGATCCGCGCGGTGTAGCGTTCCGATCCGTTGGTGTCGGTCGAATAGGCGAGATAGCGCCCGTTCTGGCTGATCGAGGCTGCGCCGAGCCGGAAATATTCGAGCCCCTTGGCCAGCTTGTTTTCGTCGATCAGCAATTCATCGGGGCCGCCCGCAGCAGGCTTGCGCCAATGCTTGCGATACTGCGCGCCTTCCTCGAATTCGCTCCAGTAGATGTAGTCGCCGTCCTTCTGCGGCACTGTGGAGTCGTCTTCCTTGATGCGTGCGCGCATCTCGGTGAACAGCGCCTCGGTGAAGGGCGCCTGCGCGGCCATATTCGCCTCAAAATAGGCGTTCTCGGCCTTGACGTGGTTCAGCACGTCCTCGTCGTCCACCACCGGATAGGACTTGTCGTAGAGCCAGTCATACGGGTCTTCGATGGTGATCCCGTGATGGGTGTAGGTGTGCGGGCGCTTTTCGGCGACCGGCGGCTTGATGGCGGTGGCAGCTGGCGAAGCGGCGGCAGCGGAAGTGGTCACGCGGGGGGAATCCTCACTATTGGTCGCATGGAGTGCGGCAGGGGCCAAAGTGGTGGCTGCAAGCGCGCTGGCAAGGGCGATCATGCTGGTCCGACGGATCATGTGGCGGCGGCTCCCTGTTGTGTGTCCGGGTGGAAAGGCGCGAGACTTCGGCCTATGATGGGGCTTCTAGAGATACATTCCGGCGCGGCAAGTGCCTGCGCAGACGTCCGAGGATCGATGCCATGCTGATGCAAACCCATGAAGCCCGCCTTGCCGCCCTGCGCGAGGAGCTGAAGCGCCGGGGCGTGGACGGCTTCATCATCCCCATCAGCGATGAACACATGAGTGAATATGTCGGCGACTATGCCCAGCGGCTCAAGTGGCTGACCGGGTTCGGTGGTTCGGCCGGGTTTGCAGCGGTGACACTGACCCATGCGGCGATCTTCGTCGACGGGCGCTATACCGTGCAGGTGCGCGAGCAGGTCGACGGGAACCTGTTTGATTACAAGAGCGTGCCTGCCGACACGCTCGGCGGCTGGCTGGCCGAAGTGTGCGAGATCGGCGCGCGGATCGCCTATGATCCCTGGCTCCACACCTGGGCCTGGGTCGAGGCGCTCGAAAGGCGGGTCGAGCCCAAGGGTATCGCGCTGGTGCCTGCGGACAGCAACCCGCTCGACGCGGTGTGGGCCGATCAACCCGCCCCCTCGCCAGCGGTGGCCATTGCCCATGATGACGCGCTGGCAGGCCGTTCCTCGGCCGACAAGCGCGCCGCCGTCGCCGATTGGCTGGCGAAGGAAGGCCACGATGCGGTGGTGATCCCCGCGCTCGATTCGATTGCATGGCTGCTCAACATCCGGGGGAGCGACGTCGCTCACACCCCGGTCGCCCTGTCCTATGTGATCGCGCACAAGGACGGCAGCGCCGAACTGTTCATCGCGCCCGAAAAGGTGACACCGGAGCTGACCCGGCATCTCGGCAACGCGGTCACGATCCGCGAGCGCGCTGCCTTCGAAGGTGCGCTGGCGGGCGAATATGCGGGCAAGATCGTCGCGCTCGATCCCGATTTCGCGGTGGTCGGCATCGCGCAGGCCTTGCGCAGCGGGAGGGCGAGCTTCGCCTTCAAGCAGGACCCGACGATCCTTGCCAAGGCGGTCAAGAATGCGGTCGAACAGCAAGGTCACCGCGATGCGCAGGCGCGTGACGGGGCGGCGGTGAGCAAATTCCTGCGTTGGCTGGAGATCGAAGGGCCCAAGGGCACCGTCGACGAGCTCTCCGCTGCCGCACGCCTGCAAGCCTTCCGCGAGGACGACGAAGGCCTGCGCGATCTCAGCTTCGATACCATCTCCGCCGCCGCAGGCCATGCCGCGCTGCCGCATTACAAGGTGGACGAGGACAGCAATATCCCGATCCCGCCCGGCTCGATCTACCTTGTCGATTCGGGCGGCCAGTATCCCGGCGGCACCACCGACATCACCCGCACGGTCTGGGTGGGACCGGGCGAACCGACGCCCGAAATGCGTGACCGCAACACCCGCGTTCTGAAAGGCCACATCCAGCTTGCCCGCGCGGTATTCCCGCAGGGCACCAGCGGCGGGCAGCTCGATGTGCTGGCGCGGCAATATCTGTGGGAGGCAGGGGTCGATTACGCCCACGGCACCGGCCACGGGGTGGGCAGCTTCCT
>RDXA01000345.1 GCA_004292705.1 Sphingomonadales bacterium
CTGGGCGCCCGAGGAGCTTCAGCGCATGGGCCCGGAGTGGAAGGGCGCGCAGGCGGCCTGCACCAAACTGATCGCCGCCGCGAAAAAGAGCGCCGCGGCATGATGCACGATGCGCCCCACATCCCCGTCTTGCTCGATGAAGTGATCGCCGCGCTCCAGCCCCGGCCCGGCATGACCATCGTCGATGCCACTTTCGGTGCAGGTGGTTACACCACCGCTCTGCTGGAGGCTGGTGCGAGTGTCCACGCCTTCGACCGCGATCCCGATGCCGTTGCGGCGGGGCAGGCGCTGGTGGCGCAATTCGATGGCCGTCTTGCACTGCACGAGGCGCGTTTTTCGGCGATGCGTGCGGAACTTGCTGCCATTGGCGTGAGGCAGGTCGATGCGGTCGTGATGGATATCGGCGTATCCTCGATGCAGCTCGACCAGGGCGAGCGGGGCTTTGCCTTCATGCAGGATGGCCCGCTCGACATGCGCATGAGCCAGACCGGTGAAAGCGCCGCCGATTTCCTCAACACCGCCGACGAGGAAGCGATCGCCAATGTGCTCTACAATTACGGCGAGGAGCGCCAGTCGCGCCGCGTTGCCCGCGCGATCGTTGCCGCGCGCCCGCTTTCGACCACAGCCGAGCTGGCCCGGGTGGTGCGCCGCGCGCTGGGCCACAAGCCCCATGACAAGAAAGACCCGGCGACCCGCACCTTCCAGGCGGTGCGCATCCATGTGAACGATGAACTGGGCGAGCTTGAGGCGGGCCTTGCCGCCGCCGAGGCGCTGCTGGTCGAGGGCGGCATTCTTGCCGTTGTGAGCTTCCACAGCCTTGAGGATCGCATCGTCAAGCATTTCCTGCGCGAGGCCTCCGGTGTCGGTCGCACCGTCTCGCGCCATCTGCCTGCAGACATTCCCGCCACTGCATCGACCTTTGCGCAGGTCTCCAAGGCGATCCGTCCTTCCGAGGCCGAAATCGCCCGCAATCCGCGCGCACGTTCATCCACCTTGCGCCATGCTGTCCGCACTGGTGCTATCCCGAGGAGCCTCGCCGCATGATGAACAGCTCACAGGCCCGTTCGCTCGGGTGGGCCGCTGTGCTCGCGATCTGCCTCGCGCTGGTCGTGGTGCTCAGCTTCAAGGTTCATGCGGTCAAAAGCGAGGTGCTGCTCGCTGAACGCCACCTTCTCGCTCTGCAGCGCGAGACGCTGCTGCTGGAAACCGAGTTCCAGACCCGTGCCAGCCAGCGCCAGCTGGCGGAATGGAACGCGGTCGAATTCGGCTACGCCGCGCCGCGGGCGGGCCAGTTCCTCGCGGGTGAGCGGCAGCTGGCGAGCCTCGGCGAGGTGCGTGGTCCCGATGCGCCTTCGCCGATCCGTCTCGTCCGGGCCGAAAGCGCCGACAGGCCGGCAGGCGAGGCCAAGGCCGACGCGCCGATGCATTCGCCGGTCTCTGGCGCCAAGGTCACGCTTGCTTCGGCCGCGGCGGAAAAGGATGCGGGCGCTGTCTTCACGCAGGCGTTTGGAGACTTTCTGATCGAGGCCTCGCCCATCCGCCCCGCCCGCGCTGAAACGCCGCGCGTCGCCAAGGTCGCAAACGCCGCCAAGGGAAGCGGGGAATGAACGCGCTGGCGGCCCCGCTGGTCGCCCCTCTGACCGCGCATGCCGCCACGCCTGTCATCCCCGCCGGCCGCCTGCCCAGCCTGGGCCTGCGGGCCCAATTGCTGTGGGCGGCGCGCGTGCGGCTCGTGTGGCTGCTCGCCGGATTTGCCGCCATCGCGCTGATCGCACTGCTGCGCATCATCTCGCTCGGGTTTGGCGGACAGGCTCCGCAGCGCACCAGCCTCGAGGACGCATTGGTGCCGCCGCGCGGCGAAATCACTGATCGCAATGGTGCTCCGCTGGCGCGGGCCTTTCCGGCCTATGCCCTGTGGTTCGATCCCGCCGCGATGGGCGACAGCGGTTCGCCCCTGGTGCGCAGCCCGCAAGAGGTCGCGCGCGCGCTGAAGGCGATCTTCCCCGACATCGACGAAGCGCGGATGGCCCGGCGCTTGGCCTCGGGCAAGTCGGGTTACCTTCGCCGCCGCCTGCTGCCGGAGGAAGCCAATCGCGTTTTCGCGCTGGGTGAAATCGCGCTCGAAATTCCGCGCGAAACTGACCGTTACTATCCGCAAGGCACGCTCGCTGCGCATGTGCTGGGCTATGTGGTGGAAGATCAGGGCGGCAAGATCGGCATGGAGCAGGTGCTGGAGGCACGCCTCAGCCATCCTGACAAGCGGGTCGAGCCTGTTGCCCTGTCGGTTGACGTGCGCGTGCAGGGTGCGCTTGAGGACGAGCTGCGGCGCGGGATGCTGGCCACCAATGCGATCGGTGCCGCAGGGATCGTGCTCGACGTCGATACCGGCGAGGTGATGGCGCTGGCCTCTCTCCCTGAGTTCGATCCCAATACCGCCGGGGCGAGCGGGGCAACCAACGTGTTCAACCGCGTCACCAACGGGGTTTACGAGCTGGGATCGACCTTCAAGCCGCTCAGCGTCGCGGCGGCGATCGATGCGGGCGTGGTGCGTGATCTTGGCAAGGCGTGGGATGCCAGCCCGGTTCCGATTGCGGGGCGGACGATCAAGGACCTGCATTCCAAGGGCGGAAGCCTCAATGTGCCGCAGGCGCTGGTCTATTCCTCGAACACCGTCACCGCGCGCGTTGCCGACGCGCTCGGGCCGGAACGTCTGCGCCGGACGATGATGGATCTGGGCATGGATCGCCGACCGTTCATCGAACTGCCTGCCAAGGGCAAGCCGATCTGGCCGCAGGGCGACTGGAGCCGCGTCACCAACATGACGGTAAGCTATGGTCACGGCCTTGCGGTAACTCCGTTGCACCTTGCAGCCGCCTATGCGGCGATGGTCAATGGCGGGATCTGGCGACCGGCGACGCTGATGAAACTTGCGCCGCAGGATGTGCCGCGCGGGCGGAGGGTGTTCAAGGAATCGACCTCCTCGAAGATGCGGCAGATGCTGCGGATGATCTCGCTTTATGGCACCGGCAAAAGCGCCGATGCCGCCGGTTACCGGGTCGGCGGCAAGACCGGTTCGGCGGAGAAGGCCTCGGGCGGAGGCTACAACAAGACGTCGCTGGTTTCTTCCTTTGCCGCAGCCTTCCCGATGGATGCGCCGCGCTATGTGGTGGTCGTTGTGGTCGACGAGCCCAAGGGCACTGTGGCCAGCAGTTTCCAGCGCACCGCCGCCTTCACAGCAGCGCCCGTCGTCGGCAGGCTGGTGCCGCGCATCGGGCCGATGCTCGGCGTGCAGCCTGACGACAGCCGCGATGTCGACATTTCGGACCTGCGCTATCTGGTGGACAAGAGCCAATGAGGCTGGGTGAGCTGTTGGTGGCGGCGGGCTTGGCCGACAGGGATGCAGGTGACCGGACCGTCA
Source organism: Sphingomonadales bacterium (assembly GCA_004292705.1). Taxonomy (GTDB): domain Bacteria; phylum Pseudomonadota; class Alphaproteobacteria; order Sphingomonadales; family Sphingomonadaceae; genus Erythrobacter. Next base: position 3,419 of record RDXA01000345.1, read on the forward strand.
CCGGCTTTGCCATCGATCACCGCAAGGTTGCCCCCGGCACCGTGTTCGGGGCCTTCCAGGGCGCAAGCGTCAATGGCGAGGATTTCATTCCCGCTGCGATCGAAGCAGGAGCCGTAGCCGTGGTTGCGCGGCCCGAGGCGCGGGTGGAAGGCGTGCTGCATATCGCCGATGCCGAACCGCGCCGGGCCTTCGCGCGTCTCGCCGCCGGCTTTTTTGCGCCGGTGCCCGCCACCATTGTCGCTGTGACAGGCACCAACGGCAAAACCTCCACCGTCGAGATGACCCGCCAGATCTGGCGCATGGCTGGCGAGCGCGCGGCGAGCATCGGGACGCTGGGCGTCACGACGCCCGACGGTTCAGTTGCAACCGGGTTGACCACGCCCGACATTGTCACCTTTCTCGCCAACATGAGCGGTCTGGCGCGTGAAGGGGTCACGCATGTTGCCTACGAGGCATCCAGCCATGGCCTCTCGCAGTTCCGCAATGAGGGGCTGACGGTTGCCGCATCCGCCTTCACCAATTTCAGCCGCGATCACCTTGATTATCATGGCACCATGGAGGCCTATTTTGCCGCCAAGTTGCGCCTGTTCACCGAAGTGGTTGCCCCCGGTAGCCCGGCGGTGATCCATGATGCGGGCGACGGGTCGGAATGGACGGCGCGGGCGATTGCGACGGCAGGGGATCGAGGCCTTGACGTCCGTACGGTGGGCGAGGGTGGAGACTTCCTGCGGCTGGTGGCCCGCGAACCCGGACAGTTGGGGCAGATTCTTCACATCGAACATGAAGGCGCGATGCAGAAGGTCAATCTGCCGTTGATCGGTGCCTATCAGGCGGCCAATGCGCTGGTTGCGGCGGGCCTGGCGATGGCGACGGGTGTTGCCCCTTCAACCGTTTTCGATGCGCTCACCCGGCTCCAGCCGGTGCGTGGGCGGCTGGAGCGCGCGGCGCTCAACGCTGCCGGGGCACCGGTCTATGTCGACTATGCACACACGCCCGATGCGCTCGAAGCGGCCATCGCCGCGTTGCGTCCGCATGTGGCAGACGGCGGACAGCTGATTGTCGTGTTCGGCGCGGGAGGCGATCGTGACTCTGGCAAGCGGCCGGAGATGGGCGAAGTCGCCGCGCGCGTCGCTGACGTCGCGATCGTCACCGATGATAATCCACGCTCCGAGGATCCCGCCGCAATCCGCGCCGCCATTGTGGCTGGCGCGCGCAAGGGCACGCTGCGCGACATCGAGGGGCGCCGCGCCGCCATCGCTGCCGCGATTGGGGAAGCCGGGTCGCAGGACATTGTGCTGATCGCGGGCAAGGGCCACGAGCAGGGACAGATATTCGGGTCTGGAGAAAACATGCGGATCGAAGCTTTCGACGATGTCGAAGTTGCGCGCGAATGCGCCGGGGGCCAAGGGATGGAGGCACGCTGATGAACGCGCCCGTTGCCCACCCGTTGCTGCATCATTGGCCGGTCGTTGCACGAGATGCGCTGCCCCTTGCGCTGTGGACGGCCGCCGAGATCGAGGCGGCGACCGGCGGCACCGCCAGCCATGACTTTCAGGCGAGCGGCGTCGAGATGGATTCACGCGATGTGAAATCCGGTGATGTCTTCATCGCTTTGCAGGGCGAAGCGATGGACGGGCACAAGTTCATCCCTCAAGCCTTTGAAAAGGGAGCGGTCGCTGCCATTGTTGACCGGCCGGTCGATTATCCCCACGTGCTGGTCGCCGACACCACCGCCGCGCTCCATGCTCTCGCCCATGCCGCACGCGACAGAGCGGTGGAGGCGGTGCGGATCGGCATTACCGGTTCGGTCGGCAAGACCGGGATGAAGGAGGCGATCTTCGCCTGCCTCGACCGGGCAAGCCGAGGCGCGGCGCACCGCAGTGTGCGCAGCTACAACAACCATGTCGGCGTGCCGCTGTCGCTGGCGCGGATGCCCGCGCGTAGCCGTTTCGGCGTGTTCGAGATGGGCATGAATCACGCGGGCGAAATCGCGCCCTTGGCCGCCCATGCCTGTCCCCACGTCGCGCTGATCACTACCATCGCGCCCGCGCATATCGAAAACCTCGGCAGCCTAGAGGCCATCGCGGACGAGAAGTCGCAGATTTTCACCGGGCTTGTCCCGGGCGGGGTGGCGATCATTCCCGCCGACAGCGAATGGGCCGATCGGATGATGGCCCACGCCAAAGTCTGCGGGGCCAATGTCGTCACCTTCGGCCGCGCTGCTGGTGCCGATGTGCGGCTGCTCGACGCGATCCCGGCGGCAGGGGGCGGGTCGCTGGTCACAGCGGATCTCGGTGACCGGCGCATCTGCTACACCATCGCCGAACCGGGCGAACATTGGATCGTCAATTCGCTGGGTGTCATGGCGGCAGTACGCGCAGCGGGCGGAGATCTTGCCAGCGCCGGCCTCGCGCTCGCCGAGATGGGCGGGCTTAAGGGGCGGGGCGCGCGCCACACCATCCCCGCAAACGGCGGCACCGCGTTGTTGATCGACGAGAGCTACAACGCCAACCCCGCTTCAATGCGCGCGACCCTGATGGCGCTCGCTGCCACGCCTGCGGCGCGCCGCATCGTGGTATTGGGCTCGATGAAGGAATTGGGCGATTTTGCCGACGCCTTTCACCGCCAACTGGCCGAACCGATCATCGATGCCGGGGTCGCGCACGCGGTTCTTGTCGGCCCCGAGATGCGCGCGCTCGCCGAGGAACTGGGGAAAGTTGCCGCTGATTCGCTTGGCAAGGGCCTCACCTTCGCGCATTGCGAAGGGCCTGCCGAGGCGATCGCGATGCTCGGGCAATTCGGCCTGACGCAGGGGGATGCGGTGCTGGTCAAAGGGTCCAATTCGGTCGGACTGGGCCGACTGGTGTCACACTTTACCAACAAGGCGCGCACGGGAGGCTGAGGCCCAAGCACCGGACGCCAGAGGACGATTGAATGCTCTACCTGCTTGCCGAGTGGCTTGGCTTTGAAGGCATCCTCAATCTGGTGCGCTACCAGAGCTTCCGTGCGGGTGCGACGCTGATGACGGCGCTGCTGATCGGCCTTGTGATCGGCCCGCGCTTCATCAACTTGTTGCGCGTGCGCCAGGGCAAGGGCCAGCCCATCCGCCTCGACGGGCCGCAATCCCACCTTGCCAAGCGCGGAACGCCAACCATGGGCGGTCTGATGATCCTGACCGCGCTGACAGCATCGCTGCTGTTGTGGATGGACTTGACCAGCCCGTTTGTCTGGGCCTGTCTTGCGGTGACGATCGGCTTTGGCATCATCGGCTTCCTCGATGATTATGACAAAGTGTCGAAGAACAGCCACGCAGGCGTTCCGGCGCGGGTGCGATTGCTCGGCGAATTCGTGGTGGCAGGGGTCGCGAGCTGGCTGATCGTCAGCCAGATCAACACCAATCTCTACCTGCCTTTCCTCACCGGCGTGAGCATTCCTTTGGGGCCGGCCTACTATGTCTTCGCTGCTTTCGTGATCGTCGGCGCAGGCAATGCGGTGAACCTGACTGACGGGCTTGATGGTCTAGCAATTATGCCCGTGATCATCGCCAGCGGCACCTTTGCGATCATCGCCTATCTCGTCGGACGTTCTGACTTCAGTGCCTATCTCGGCATTCCGCATGTGCCCGGAGCGGGGGAGTTGGCGATTTTCTGTGCCGCGATCATGGGGGCGGGGCTTGCGTTCCTATGGTTCAACGCGCCGCCTGCTGCTGTGTTCATGGGAGACACCGGCTCGCTGGCCCTCGGCGGCGCACTTGGGGCCATTGCCGTTGCCTCGCACCACGAAGTCGTGCTCGCCATCGTCGGCGGATTGTTCGTGCTCGAAGCCGTCAGCGTGATTGTGCAGGTATTCTGGTTCAAGCGCACCGGCCGCCGCGTTTTCAAAATGGCACCGATCCACCACCATTTCGAACAGCTTGGCTGGAGCGAAAGCAAGGTCGTGATCCGGTTCTGGATCATCGCCATCGTGCTGGCGCTGATCGGTCTTTCGACGCTGAAGCTGCGTTGAGGAGGGTCGCACCGGCATGATCACCTCCGCCGCTTTCAAGGGCAAGCGCTTTGCAGTGCTCGGCCTTGCGCGCTCCGGCGCGGCGGCGGCCGAAGCTCTGATCGCAAGCGGTGCGGAGGTGATCGGTTGGGACCGTCAGCCGCATGCGCGCGAGCCGTTTGCCGGGCGTTGCCGGTTGATTGACCCGCTCGAACTCGATCTGACCGGCTTTGCAGGCGTGGTGGTTTCGCCCGGTGTGCCGCTCAATTCACACCCGATCGGGCCGCACACATGGCAATATGGCTTGCCGGTGATCGGCGATATCGAGCTCTTCGCGATGGCCCGCGCGAGCCTGCCGCGGCACCGCGTGGTGGGAATCACCGGCACCAATGGCAAATCGACCACCACAGCGCTGGTGCATCACATCCTGACGCGGGCGGGTGTGCCGAGCGTGATGGGCGGGAATATCGGCGATCCGATCCTCGGGCAGGAGCCTTTGCCCGATGGCGGGGTTTACGTGCTCGAATTGTCGAGCTTCCAGATCGATCTCACCTTCACGCTCGATTGCGATGTGGCGGCGCTGACCAACATCACGCCCGATCACCTAGACCGCTATGCCGATTTTGCTGCCTATGCTGCATCGAAGGAGCGCCTGTTCCAGATGCAGGCCACCGGCACTGCGATCATCTGCGACGAAGACCAACCGACCCGCGCCATCGCCGACCGGCTGGCGGCCGAGAACACGTCGCTGGTGAGGGTCAAGACATCGGACCTCGAAGCGGCGGAGCTGGCCAAGGGCCGCTCGCCCTCTTTGGCGGGTCCGCACAATGCCCAGAATGCTGCCGTCGCCGTGGCAATCTGCCGCCAGTTGGGGCTTGGCGATGCTGCGATTGCTGACGGCCTTGCGACCTATCGGGGACTGCCGCATCGCATGGAGCGGGTGTGTGATACTGGCGGAGTGGTCTATATCAATGACAGCAAGGCGACCAACGCCGCCTCGGCCGCGCCTGCACTCGCCGCTTTCCCGCCCGAGCCTGCAATCAATGATGGCGCCCCGCGTATCCACTGGATCGTCGGCGGCCTGCCCAAGGAGGACGGGCTCGGCGCCTGCGGTGACCATCTCGCCAACATCGCCGCGGCTTACACTGTGGGTGAGGCTGGGCCGATGTTCGCCGATCTGCTCGAAGGGCAGGTCAGGGTGGAACGCTGCGAGCTGATCAGTGAAGCCGTGCGCCGCGCCGTCGAGGCTGCGCGGCCGGGTGACGTGGTGCTGCTCTCGCCGGCCTGCGCGTCCTATGACCAGTTCCGCGATTACGAGAAACGAGGCCACCACTTCCGCCAGATGGTCGGTGCGATCACCGGTTGCGCGGCCTGTGACGAAACCATGGGCGGGAGCATCTCATCGTGACCGCACCAGCCTACACCCCCGCTGCTCGCCCGCGCGGGGCCGGAACTTATCTGCCGCCTGTGCCGGTGCAGCGCCGCCTGCGCGACCGCCTGCGGGTTTGGTGGCGCGAGATCGACAAGCTGCTGCTGTTATTGATCCTGTTGCTGATGGCAGTTGGTATTGTGGCCGTTGCGGCAGCTTCGCCTGCGAGCGCCGATCAGCTCTCGACCGCCAAGGAGCGGGTGCCCGATTTCATGTTTTTCCAACGCCACATCGTCTTCCAGATGATGGGGCTGACGCTGATGATCGGCTTGTCGTTTCTCGACCGTGACCAGGCGCGCAGACTGGGGATTCTGGCGGGGGCCGTGATGCTGGCCCTGCTGTTTGTGGTGCCGATCATCGGCGAGGAAAAGAACGGTGCACGACGCTGGATCAATGTCGGCATGTCGTTGCAGCCTTCGGAGTTCCTGAAACCCGGGTTTGCGATCATCTGCGCCTGGGTGCTCAGCTGGCGGCTGCGCGATCCGGGCTTGCCGGTGATCTGGTATGTGAGCGGCCTCATGGGCCTGATCGCCGCGCTGCTGATGCTCCAGCCCAACCTTGGCGATGCCATCCTGTTCGGCGGGATCTGGCTGGTGATGGTGCTGCTTGCCGGGATGCCGTGGCAGCGGCTCGTCGCACTGGGTGGTGTTGGTGCGGGCGGGCTGATCCTCGCGTATCTGTTCTATGATAACGCCCGCAACCGCATCGACGGTTTCCTTGGTGGCGGGACCGCCTTTGACCAGGTCGATCTGGCCCAGCGCACCATCACCGCCGGGGGATGGACGGGGACTGGCCTGTGGCTCGGCACCCGCAAGATGAACCTGCCGGAAGCGCATACGGACTATATCTTCTCCGTCATCGGCGAGGAGTTCGGCCTTGTGATGTGCGGAATGATCGTGCTGCTCTATTGCGCGCTGGTGCTGCGCGCGCTGATGCGGCTGGTGGGCGAGGACAACCTGTTTGCGCTGCTCGCGGGGGCGGGTTTGATCACCCAGTTCGGGGGGCAGGCCTTCATCAACATCCTCGTCAACCTGAAGCTGTTCCCGTCCAAGGGGATGACTCTCCCGCTGATTTCCTATGGCGGTTCATCGACACTGGCGGTGTGCTTCACGCTTGGGCTATTGCTGGCGATCACCCGGCGCAATCCCTTCCTGGCCCGTGAGGCAGGGGGGTTGCGCGATCTGATCGAACGCAAGGAAAGCGGCGCATGACCAGCTCCATCCCGACCGGCGCCTCACGCCATTTCGTGCTGGCCGCAGGCGGCACCGGCGGCCACCTGATCCCGGCCTTCGCGCTTGCAACCGAGCTGCACAGTCGCGGCCACCACATTGCGCTGATCACTGACGAGCGTGGAGCGAACATTCCCGGCAAGCCCGATTTTCTCACCGCCCACGTCCTCCCCGCAGGCCGCTTCGGCAAGAACCCGCTGGGCTGGCCCGCTGGCATCAGCGCCGTGCTTGAAGGACGGGCGATGGCGCTGCGCCTCTTCGAAAGCTTCGAGCCTTCCGCCATCGTCGGCTTTGGCGGCTATCCCGCCTTGCCAGCCTTGCTGGCCGCGACCGCAGCCGACCTGCCAAGCGTGGTTCATGAGCAAAACGCAGTTCTCGGGCGCGTCAACCGACTGCTCGCAGGCCGGGTTGATGCAATCGCTACGTCCTATTCCAAGGTCGACCGGCTGAAGCCCAAACATGCCGCCAAGGTGCATCTTACCGGCAATCCCGTGCGACCCGAAGTTCGGGCCCTGCGCGAACAGGATTTTCCCGCATTCACCGAGGAGAGCCTGCTGCGCATCCTCGTGACTGGCGGATCGCAAGGGGCCCGCATCCTGTCAGAGGTTGTGCCCGATGGCCTCGCCATGCTCCCGCCTGCTCTGCGCCAGCGCTTGCAGATCACCCAGCAATGCCGCGCCGAGGACCTCGAAGCCGTTCGCAAACGCTATGCCGAGCACGATATACCCGCCGAACTCGGCACCTACTTCGAGGACATGCACGAACGGCTGGCGGGCGCACACCTCTTCATCGGTCGTGCGGGCGCATCGACCATTGCCGAGCTGACGGCGGTGGGCCGCCCGGCGATCCTGATCCCGCTGCCCATCGCGACCGACGATCATCAGGCGGTCAACACCCGCGAGATGGTGAAGGCGGGCGGGGCGCGGATGATCCGCCAAGACGCGTTCCAGCCCAAAGAGCTCGCCAAACAGATTCAGGCGATGGCGATGAACCCGCAAAGCCTGGCCAATGCGGCGCATTGCGCCTTCAATTGCGGGCGGCCCGATGCGGCGAGCGACTTGGCTGATCTGGTCGAAAGCATGAGCGGGATCGATCTGATGGACGTGATCCGGGTGGGCGAGGCTGCGCCCAAGTCAGCGCAAACCATCGCTCGCCCCCAGACCGCTACTCTCGAGGCGGCCAAAGACGCTGTGGAGCACATCGCGTCATGAAGGGCGTCGGCACAGATATCGGCACGATCCACTTCGTCGGCATCGGCGGGATCGGGATGTCCGGTATTGCCGAGGTGATGCGCAACCTTGGTTTCACCGTACAAGGCAGCGATATCGCCGAAGGGCCGAGCGTCGAACGCCTCCGGGCTCGCGGGATTACCGTCCACATCGGCCATGCGCGCGAGAATGTCGAAGGCGCGGCCGTGGTCGTCACCTCCACTGCGGTGCGCCGCACCAACCCCGAAGTCGCCGCCGCGCTCGAAGCCCGCATACCCGTGGTGCGCCGCGCCGAAATGCTGGCGGAACTGATGCGCCTCAAATCCACCGTCGCGGTGGCGGGCACGCATGGCAAAACCACCACCACTAGCATGATCGCCACGCTGCTCGATGCGGGCGGGATCGATCCGACCGTCATCAATGGCGGTATCATTGAGCAATATGGCTCGAATGCACGGCTGGGCGATTCCGACTGGATGGTGGTCGAAGCCGATGAGAGCGACGGCAGCTTCCTGAGGCTCGACGGCACCATTGCGGTGGTCACCAATATCGATCCCGAACACCTCGATCACTACGGCGATTTCGAGGGTGTGAAGCGCGCCTTCGTCGAGTTCATCCACAATGTGCCCTTCTACGGCGCGGCGGTGCTGTGCGTCGATCACCCCGAGGTGCAGGCGGTGATCGGTCAGGTGCGCGATCGCAAGGTGGTGACCTATGGTTTCTCGCTTCAGGCCGATATCTGCGGGGTCAATGTCCGCAGCATCGATGGCGGCAACACCTTCGATGTGATCGTGCGCCAGCGTGGGCCAAAGAACGAAAGCGCGGACCGCCGGATCGAGGGTGTCCACCTGCCCATGCCGGGCCGCCACAATGTCCAGAACGCGCTCGCGGCGATTGCCGTGGCGATCGAGATGGGTTGCTCGGACGAGGTGATCCGCAATGGCTTTGCCCGTTTCGGCGGGGTGCGGCGGCGGTTCACCAGAGTGGGCAGCATCCCACTGGATGGCGGCGCTGTGACGGTGATCGACGACTATGCCCACCATCCGGTCGAAATCCGCGCCGTCTTGAGCGCCGCGCGCGAGGCAGTTGCGGGGACCGATGGCCGGGTGATCGCGGTCGCCCAGCCGCACCGCTATTCGCGCCTCAACGATTTGATGGACGCCTTCCAGTCATGTTTCGATGACGCCGACATCGCTTATGTCGCCCCGGTCTACCCGGCAGGCGAGGAGCCGATCCCGGGGGTTGATCACGCCGCACTGGTGGCAGGGATGAAGGCACGCGGGCACCGTGCGGCGCGCGAGATCGCCGGGGCCGACGCGCTGGCCGAGGCGCTGGCCGGAGAGATCGGTCCGAATGATATGGTCGTGTGTCTCGGTGCGGGCGATATCACCCGCTGGGCCGCGGGCCTTGCCCCGGCGATTACGGCAAGGCAGGGCACGGCATGAACCAGCCCGGCGATGACTATCCTTTCGATGACGGTGCGGCCCCGACCTGCGCGGTTGAGGGCGCGGTCGCTGCACCCGTGCCGCTGGAGGGCATTCGTGGCAAGCTGACCTGCAAGGCGCCGCTCGCGCCCTACACCTGGTTCAAGACCGGCGGGCCTGCGGACTGGCTGTTCGAGCCGGCCGATCTTGAGGACCTCAAGCTGTTTCTCGAACGGCTTGGCGGGGATGTTCCGGTGATGGCGCTCGGCCTCGGTTCGAACATGATTGTCCGGGACGGGGGCGTACCGGGCGTGGTGGTGCGGCTGGGTAAGGCGTTCGCGGGCGTCCAGCACACGGGCGAGCTGGAACTGACCTGCGGCGGCGGGGCAAGCGGCATTCTGGTCGCCTCGACCGCGCGCGATCTCGGCATTGCCGGGCTGGAGTTTCTGCGCGGCATTCCCGGCACGGTCGGCGGCTTCGTGCGGATGAACGGCGGGGCCTATGGGCGCGAGGTGGCGGACGTGCTGCTCGATTGCGCGGTGATCCTGCATGACGGCAGCTTCATCACGCTCAATGCTGCCGAGCTTGAATACTCCTATCGCCATTCAGCGCTGCCGGACGGGGCAATCGTCGTTTCCGCGCGGTTCCGGGGGCATCCGGGCGATCCGGTCGCAATCGGCACGGAGATGGATCGCATCGCTGCCGCGCGCGAGGCGAGCCAGCCACTGCGCACCAAGACCGGCGGTTCGACCTTCAAGAACCCTGATGGCCACAAGGCGTGGGAACTGGTCGACCGCGCCGGCTGCAGGGGCCTCACGTTGGGCGGCGCGCAGGTCTCCGAGAAGCACACCAACTTCCTGATCAACACCGGCACCGCCACCAGCGCCGACATCGAAGGGCTGGGCGAAATGGTGCGCGACAAGGTCTACGCCGCAACCGGCGTGAGCCTCGAATGGGAAATTCAGAGAGTGGGACGTCCGTGACTTTCGCCAAACCCCTCCACGTCGCTGTCCTGATGGGCGGCTGGGCCAATGAACGCCCCGTTTCGCTGACCAGCGGCGCGGGCGTTGCGGACGCCTTGGAATCGCGCGGGCACCGTGTCACGCGGATCGATATGGGGCGCGATGTCGCGCTGCGGCTCGCCGAGGCCAAGCCCGATGTCGTGTTCAACGCGCTCCACGGCGTGCCGGGGGAGGATGGAACGGTGCAGGGCATGCTCGACCTGATGGGCTTGCCCTATACCCACTCGGGCCTCGCTACCTCGGTGATCGCGATTGACAAGCAGCTGACCAAGCATGCGCTCGTCCCCCACGGCATCCCCATGCCCGGCGGGCGGATCGTGACGCGCGAGGAGCTTTACGAGCGCGACCCCCTGCCGCGTCCCTATGTCTTGAAGCCGGTCAACGAAGGCTCGTCGGTCGGCGTTGCCATCGTCACCGCCGATAGCAACGTGGGCAACCCGATCAGCCCTGCGGCCAAAGGCCCGTGGCAGGAATTCGCCGAGCTGCTCGCGGAACCCTTCATCAAGGGCCGCGAACTCACCGCCGCCGTGCTTGACGGCCCCGATGGCCCGCGCGCGCTGGGCGTTACCGAGTTGGTCGTCGCCAATGGCTTCTACGATTACGAGAACAAGTACACCGCCGGGCGCACGGAGCATATCTTCCCGGCAAAGCTCCCGCCCGCAATCACCGCGCTGTGCGAGGCCTATGCAGTCAAGGCGCATCAGGTGCTCGGCTGCCACGGCACCAGCCGCACCGATTTCCGCTGGGACGAGGAAGCGGGCGAGGACGGGCTGTTCGTGCTCGAAACCAACACCCAGCCGGGCATGACCCCGCTCAGTCTCGTGCCCGAACAGGCGGCGGGTTGCGGCATCCCTTATGCTGATCTGGTCGAGCTGCTGGTGGCTGAGGCCTTGCGGGTGCACGCAGCGAAGCAGGCGAAAGGAGGGGGTCATGACGCAGCAGATCCGGCGTAACGGCACCACCGGCGTGCGCCGCGCCGCCCGGGCGCAGAGCCGGGCAACCGCCGCCCGCAAGGCGCGCGGGTCCGCCAGCGGCGTTATTGACGCTGTAATGGGTGTGCTGCCTTTTACCGAGGAGCAGTGGAGCCGCATATGGCTCGCCATGATTATCGGCGGCGGGGTAGCAATTGCCTTCATTATCGCCAGCCTCGCTGGCGTTCCGGCGCTGGCGCAGGCGCAGGTGGCGCGGATCGCCGCCGATGCCGGGTTCGAGGTGCGCCATGTGCGCGTCACCGGGACAGCGCGGATGGACGAACAACAGGTCTATGCCCGCGCGCTCGCCCAGCGCAATCAGGCCATGCCCGAGGTCGATATCGCCAAGCTGCGCGAGGACCTGCGCGCGCTGCCGTGGGTCAAGGACGCGCGGGTCTCGATCCAGTTGCCGCATACGCTCGCCATCGACATTGTTGAGCGCAAGCCCCATGCCGTTCTCGAAAAGCCTGATCGGCTGGTTCTGATCGATGCGACCGGGGTTGAGTTGGAACCCGTTGCTGCCGACAAGACCAAGGGTATGCTGCGCCTCGCCGGGCCCGGCGCTGGCAAACAGGCCCGCGCACTCGAAACCCTGCTCGCCGCTGCACCGGCGCTCGCTCCAAAGGTTGAAGCTGCCGAATGGGTTGGCAATCGGCGCTGGAACATCACCTTCAACACCGGACAACTGCTCGCCCTGCCGGAAGGCGAGATCGAGGCAGCGACGGCGCTGGTCAAGTTTGCCCGGCTGGACGGCAAGAACCGGCTGCTTGGCGGCAAGGTGCTGGCCTTCGACATGCGCACACCGCCGCGGCTTTACCTGCGCTTGCCCGAGGCAGCGGGCAAGCCCAAGGTCGTGGCCGCCACCGATGACGGGGAAACCACCTGATGGCCACGCGCGCACCCTCCCAGCGCCGCCTCGCGCGCACCTATGCCGCAGTCAATATTGGCTCGTTCCGGATCTCTGCGATGATCATGGGCGAGACCGAGAGTGGCGAGTTGCAAGTGCTGGGCTCGGGCCATCGCGCCAGCGCCGGGGTGAAGCGCGGCTATGTTACCGATATGGGCGCTGCGAGCCATGCGATCCGAGATGCCGTCGAACGGGCCGAAAAAAGCGCAAACACCCCGGTGCGCAGCGTATGGATTGCCTGCGCGGGCGCTGGGCTTGCCAGCCATGTTGTCTCGGTCGACATCGAGATTGGCGGACGACGGATCGAGGATGAAGATATCGAGCAACTGCTGGTCGAGGCGCAGGACATGATCCAGCCCGATGGCCGCAAGGTACTGCACGCCCAGCCTGCGCATTATACGCTTGATGGCGCTCATGGTGTCGCCAATCCGCGCGGGCTCCATGCCGAGCGGTTAGGGGTCGATATCCATGTCATGCTCGCTGATGGCGCGCCGGTCAGGAACCTTACCGAAGCGGTGCAGAACGCCCATCTGGAGGTCGAGGGCGTGGTTGCAGCGCCGCTTGCTGCGGGTCATGCCTGCCTGACGGTCGAAGAACGGGAGCTCGGCGTCGCGCTGGTCGAGATCGGGGCTGACATCACCAATGTCGCCGTCTTCGCGGGCGGCATGCTGCTCGGTCTTCATGCTGTGCCTTTGGGTTCTGGCTCGATCACCGATGCGATCGCCAGCAGCTTCGGTATTCGCCGGTCGCAGGCCGAGCGGCTCAAGTGCGTCGCGGGCTCGGCCATCGCCAGCCCCGCCGATCATCGCGAACTCATCCCGGTGAGTGGCCCCGGCGAGGGAGCGGAGGGCGCCGCCCCCGGCCCGCTGGCGCGCGGGGCCGACGACAAGAACCGCATCGTGCGTGCCGAATTGATCGCGGTGGTCACGCAGCAGTTGGAAGTGCTTGCCGGCGAGATCGGCAAGGCACTCAAGCTGATGGGCTTTGCAGGCAGTCGTGCAGGGCAGGTGGTGCTCACCGGAGGCGGAGCGGAGCTTGCCGGGATGGCCGATTTCATGCAGGGCGCGCTCGGTCAGCCGGTGCGGCTCGGACGCCCGCCGCAGCTCGGTGGCATGCCCGAGGCACATCATGCGCCGGGTTTTGCCACGCTGGCTGGCCTGTGCCTTTACGCTGCCGACGATCCGGTCGATATTCGCGCAGTGGGCAGCGGGCGCGGCGGAGTATACAAGGCGTTTTCGCGTGAGAGCGGGTTTATGGCGTTGTTGGCCCGCCTGTTTCGTGCGCTGCGCGAGTATTTTTGATCCGATGTCCGGGCTGTTGCAGCAGGCGTGTCGGGCTCGATGGCAATGCCCGATGCTGTGGATAAGGGTTTTGCCGCTATAAAATGTGCGCCGTGATTATGTCACAGATGATAAATGCGGAGGAATAGGGTGAAAATTTCCAACCTTCGCGCCTGGAGGACCAGCTGATGAGCATCAATATCGGACCAGCGGTGAGCGACGATCTGCGCCCGCGCATTACCGTGATCGGGATTGGCGGGGCCGGGGGCAACGCGATCGCCAACATGATCGCGGCCGAGATCGAGGGCGTCGAGTTCATCGTCGCCAACACCGATGCCCAGGCGCTCAGCACTTCGCCTGCGGAAAAGCGGATCCAGCTCGGGCCTGATATCACAGGTGGCCTCGGTGCGGGCGCGCGGCCCGAGGTGGGCAAGGCCGCAGCCGAAGAGACCGTCGCCGATATTGAAAGGGCGCTCGAGGGCGTCAACATGTGTTTCATCGCTGCCGGGATGGGTGGGGGCACCGGCACTGGTGCCGCGCCCGTGATCGCCGAAGCCGCGCGCCGCATGGGCGTGTTGACCGTGGGCGTTGTCACCAAGCCGTTCCTGTTCGAAGGCACCCGCCGGATGCGTGCCGCCGAGGCCGGGATCGAGGAGCTTCAGGCCCACGTTGATACGCTGATCGTCATCCCCAACCAGAACCTGTTCCTGGTCGCCAAGGCGGAAACCACCTTCAAGGAAGCCTTCCAGCTGGCCGACGAAGTGCTCCAGCAGGGCGTGCGCTCGATCACCGATCTGATGGTCATGCCCGGCCTCATCAACCTCGATTTTGCCGACGTGCGCTCGGTGATGAGCGAGATGGGCAAGGCGATGATGGGCACCGGCGAAGGCGAGGGTGAGAACCGCGCGCTCGACGCGGCCGAACAGGCGATCGCCAACCCGCTGCTCGACGGTGTCAGCATGGCCGGCGCCAAGGGCGTCATCATCTCGATCATCGGCGGCGAGGATATGCGTCTGCTCGAAGTCGACGAAGCCGCCAACCACATCCGCGAGCTGGTGGATGAAGATGCCAACATCATCTGGGGCTCTGCCTTCAACCCCGATCTCAAGGGCAAGATCCGCGTCTCGGTGGTCGCCACCGGTATCGAGCAGAGTGCGATCGGCCAGTCCGAACGTTCGCAGCCGGTCTCGCTCGGCGGCTCGCGCGCGCCCAAGCGGCCAGTGCTTGAGCTGTCCGAAGACGAAGGCCTGAGCGAGCTCCCGCTGGTGGACGAGGCTCCGGCACCGGCGTCGGACTATGGCTTTGCCCCGCCTGCTCCCGCGGCTCCGGCCAGCTATGATGATGATGAGACGCTGGATCTGGGCGAAGAGGACGAGGAAGAGGCAGACTACCCCACTTCCGCGCCGTTCGAGCTTTCGGGCATGCGGGCCGGAGATGACTACGGCGAAGAATACGACGATGACGTTGATGAGATCGTCGATCCTCTTGCTGGTATGCGAGGGACGGAAGAAAACACGGCCTATGGCATTGGCGGCACCCGTTCAGGCGCACCCGCGGCGACGACGGCTGACGATGACGATGACGATGCGCTCGATCTTGACGATGGATATACGGCCTATGGTGATTCACCTGCGGAAGCAGCGCAGGATGATCTGCTCGCCAGTGCCGATCGCTTGGCGGCCGAAGATCGTCCGGTTGAGGCGCGGCTGGGTGGTGGACGGCGGCGTGCGCTGCGCAGTGGCGGCGACGAGGGTGGCGGCGGGGCCGACGCCGGGGGCAGCACGCTGTTCGAACGCATGGCCAACCTGTCGCGCAGCACGTCGCGCGATGAGGAGGACGAGGATGACGGCGATGACAGTCCCGCGCTCAGCATCCCGCGCTTCCTCGGCCGCCAGAACAACCAGTAACTCGGCGTCCGCGCTGCCGCCCGGCGCGCGAATGGTGCTGTTCGCCGCGCTGCCTGCCCAAGCCTCTGGCGGGCGCGGGCCCAGTCACTAAAGCACAAGCCATGGTGTCGCGGCTTTTCTTGTCTTGGATGTTCTCGCTTGGCGGCGCAGCGCTCGTCACCGGCGGCGCGCAGGCGCAGGAGATGGTCGCGCAGCCAGTGGTGCAGGCGCTCCCCTCGCCCGAGGTTCAGCGACTGAACCGC
>RDXA01000043.1 GCA_004292705.1 Sphingomonadales bacterium
ATCGCGGTGGGAAAGGTGTCGTTGGATGACTGCCCCATGTTGCAGTGGTCGTTCGGGTGGACGGGCGACTTGCCACCCTTCTTGCCGGTGAGGATCTCGTTGGCGCGGCTGGCGATCACCTCGTTGGCGTTCATGTTCGACTGGGTGCCGCTGCCGGTCTGCCACACCACCAGCGGGAACTGGTCAGCCAGCGTCCCGTCGATCACTTCGCGCGCGGCCTGGACGATCGCTTCGCCGATCCCGGCATCGAGCACGCCCAGCTTCATGTTGGCCTCGGCTGCCGAAAGCTTCTGCACGCCGAGTGCACGCACCAAGGCAGGGGGCATCTTTTCGCCGCCAATCGGAAAGTTGACGATGCTGCGCTGCGTCTGCGCACCCTCACTCATCGAAGCCATCCCTCATGTAGTCGAATACAATCCCGCACGGATCGGCGCTCCCCTAAGCACCGGCGCGCGGCGAGGTCAAAGGTGGAAATCACCAGCATCGCCATGCTTGCCGGAACAGGCCAAAGGCCTTGGAAGGCGGCCCCCACGCGTTTAAGGAGAGGGTTGACGGACTGTATTGCACTCCTAATACAGTTACACCACGAGACATGAGCACCATGACCACGACACTCTCTGACACCCGGATCGCCCGCCGCGCCATGATCGACAGCCAGTTGCGCACCAGCGGCGTCAACGAGGAATATGTGCTCGCCCGGATGCTGGCGGTGCCGCGAGAGGACTATCTGCCCGCGGAAAAGGCCTCGCTCGCCTATATTGACCGCGCGATTGCGCTGGGAGAGCAAGGCCACCTCGCTGCGCCGCTGTTCTACGGCAAGCTGCTGACGGAAGCCGCACCGGGCCCGGATGATCGTGTGCTGCTGGTCAGTGGCGGCACCGGCTACCTGGCCGCGCTGCTGCGTCCGTTGGTCGCCGAACTGACAGAAGTCTCTGCAGCCGCCGCGGCCACGATGACCGGCACCGCGCAATACTCGCTGATCGTTATTGATGGCGCGATCGAGCAGCTTCCCGCAGGCCTCGCCACGGCGCTCGCCGAGGATGGCCGGATCGTCACCGGCCTTGTTCTGCGGCAGGTCACCCGCCTTGCCAGTGGGCTCAAGATTGCAGGCCAAGTCAACCTCCAACCCGTCGAAGACATTGGCATTCCTGTGCTTCACCCCTTCGACGCACCCAAGGGCTGGACCTTCGCGTGACCATCAGGAACG
>RDXA01000302.1 GCA_004292705.1 Sphingomonadales bacterium
ATGCGGGCGCGGCAGATCAAAGGTCGCCAGCCAACGCGCGGCCAGGCCTTCATCGAGGCGATCCTTGGCGCTGGCCTCGCGCCCGATCCACGCCGCAAAATCGCTCATGCCGCCCGCTCGAACACCGCCGCGATCCCCTGCCCGCCGCCGATGCACATGGTCTCGAGCCCATAGCGCACCCCGCGCCGGTGCATTTCGTGTGCAATGTCGGCAAGGATGCGCCCGCCAGTTGCGCCAATCGGGTGGCCGAGACTGATGCCCGATCCGTTGACGTTGAGGATGTCGCGGCGGCTGTCGTCATCGCTCCACCCCCAGCCCTTCAGCACCGCCAGCACCTGCGGCGCGAAGGCTTCGTTCAATTCGACAAGGCCGATATCGTCCCAGCTATACCCGCGCCGCTCGAACAGGCGCTCCACCGCGGGTACCGGGCCGATCCCCATGCGCGCCGGATCGCAGCCAGCCGCCGCCCAGCCGCCGAACCACAGCATCGGTGTGAGGCCGAGCTCTTCCAGCTTGTCCTCGGCAACCACGAGACAGGCCGCCGCCGCGTCGTTCTGCTGGCTGGCATTCCCGGCGGTGACGATGGCTTGCGGATCACGCTTGAGGTCGATGGGGGCGAGCTTGCCGAGCGTTTCCATCGAAGCGTCGGTGCGGTAGCCTTCGTCATGGTCGAAGATAACCGGATCGCCGCGCCGCTGCGGGATTTCGACCGGAACGAGTTGCTCGGCAAACTTGCCATCGGCCCAGGCCTGCGCCGCGTTCTGGTGACTGCGCACCGCAAATTCATCCGCCTGCTCACGCGAGATGCCATAATCCTTGGCGAGGTTTTCCGCCGTCTCGATCATCCCGGTTATCACCCCGAAACGCTCGACCGGCTGGCTCATCACGCGGCCCCGGCTGAGGCGGTCATGCAGCACCATGTCGCCCATCCGCACGCCCCCGCGCGCGGCGAGGGTGTAGTGTTCGACGTTCGACATGCTCTCCATGCCGCCCGCGACGACCACATCGGCCATCCCGGTCTCGACCATCATCGCCGCCGTCGCCACCGCCTGCACGCCCGATCCGCAGCGACGGTCCAGCTGGAAGCCGGGGACTTCGATCGGCAGCCCCGCCGCCAGCCAGCTCCAGTGGCCGATCGCCGGGGCCTCGCCATTGCCGTAGCCTTGGCTGAATACCACATCATCCACCCGCGCCGGATCGATGCCCGAACGCTCCATCAGCGCCTTGAGGATCACCGCGCCGAGCTGACCGGCGTTCAGCCCCGCAAGCCCGCCGAGGAACTTGCCCACCGGGGTGCGCAGGGGGGTGCAGATAGCGGCGCGTCTCGTCATGTTCTGTCCTTATCCGAAAGAGCCACCGTCCCGCCATCGACCAGCTTGCCGATCGCGCCCGAGGACAGCCCGAGCTTTTCGCTGAGCACTTCCTCCGAATGCTGCCCGAGATAGGGCGCAGGCCGGGGGTCTCCGACCTCGCGGCCCGGGAAGTTGGCGAAGCTGCGGGTGGCGGGATAGGCAAAGCCGCTCGGGTTGGCGGGCGAAGGGCCGAACAACGGGTTGTCGGCCACCAGCTGTGCATCCGTCGCCGCCTCGTAGGCGGTCCGATAGCGCTCGAAGGTGGAGCCCTCGGCTACCATGCGCGCGGCGAGGGTATCGTAGTCCATCCCGTCCGCCGCGCTCTGGAACAGCGCGAACAGCCGCGCGCGGTGCTGGAAGCGGGGGGTGTCTCCATCGCCAAAGCGCACGCCCAGTTCGGCTTCCAATGCGGCCATGCCCTCGGCAATCCCGAAGGCCTTGACCAGCCCGTCCCACTGCTTGGGGGTAAGCGCGGCGACCATGAAGCGCTTGCCGTCCTGCGAGCGGAAATCGCGCCCGAACGCGCCCCAGATCGCATTGCCGAGCCGCTCGCGGTCGCTGCCGCGGTAGAGCACCTCGGCCATCAGCCCGGCGTTCGCCATGGTACCAATCGCCACATCGCCCAGCGGCAGGCGCACCTCGCTGCCTTCGCCCGTCCGGTTCCGGTGGTGAAGTGCGGCGAGCATCGCGAAAGCGCCGTAGGCTCCCGTGATGAAATCCCATGCGGGGAGCACCTGATTGACGGGCGGCGCGGTGGCCGGGTCCCAATCCTCCGGCCCGGTCATCAGCGGATAGCCAGCGGCGGCGTTGACCGTGAAGTCCATCGCCTGCCGCCCGTCATGCCAGCCCATCACGCGCAAGCTGATCATGTCCGAGCGCTTGGCCTGCATCGCGGCATGGGAGAGAAAGCTCTGCTCGGGCAGGTTGGTGATGCATTGGCCGACGCTTGCCGCCAACTCCACCAGCAATTCCCGCCCCGCCCCCGATTGCAGATCGAGCGCTACCGACTTCTTGGCGCGGTTGAGGTTCTCCCACGAAAGCGAACGTCCCTCGCGGGTCAGCATGTAGCGGTTGTAATCGAGCCCGCCCGCTGTGTGATCGACGCGGATCACCTCGGCCCCCATCTGCGCGCAATAGAGGCCTGCGGTGGGGGAGGCGACGAAGCTGGAGACTTCGACGATCGAGAGGTCGTTGAGGAGATTATACATGGCAACCCTCCCCCACCGGGGGAGGCGGACCAGCCGCAGGCTGGTGGAGGGGCAGGTGCGTATGATCCGAACCTAGACCGCCTTTGAAAGCCGAGGGTGCCCCTCCACCCCCGACTGCGTCGGCGGTCCCCCTCCCCGTTCCGGGGAGGATCATGCGGCCGCCCACTCGCGCAGCATGTGCTTGGCGATCTGGAGTTGCAGGATCTGGGTGGTGCCCTCGTAGATGCGGTAGATGCGCGCGTCGCGGAAGAAGCGTTCGGCGTCGTATTCCGCGAGGTAGCCCGCCCCGCCATAGATCTGCACCACGCGGTCGACCACCCGGCCGCACATCTCGCTGGCGAAGACCTTGAAGGCGGCGGCCTTGACGAGGATGTTCTCGCCCCGGTCGGCACGCGCGGTGACATCGGCCATCATCGCTTCCGCAGCATAGATCTCGATCTCGCTGTCGGCGAGCATCTGCTGGATCAGCTGGAAATTGGCGATCGGCTCGCCGAAGGCCTTGCGCTCGTTGGCGTAGCGCAGCGCGCTGTCCAACGCCCTGCGGGCATAGCCGGTCGCCGCCGCGCCTACGCTGATGCGGCCATTATCGAGGCTCTTCATCGCAAAGACAAAGCCCTTGCCGGTCTCCCCGCCGAGCAGCGCATCTCCGGGAACGCGCACATCATCGAGCATGATGTCGCAGATATGCGAGCCCGCCTGACCCATCTTCTTGTCCGGGCTTCCGCGCGAAATGCCGGGGCTGTCCATCGGCACGAGGAACGCGCTGACATGGGCGTTCTTGGGCAGCGCTTCCTTGTTGGTGCGGGCCATGATCAGGGCCACATCCGCATAGGGCGCGTTGGTGATGTAACGCTTGGTGCCGTTGAGGATCCAGCCATTGCCGTCGGGATCGGGGACAGCGGTGGTCGCCATCGCCGCTGAATCGCTGCCCGAGCCGGGTTCGGTCAGGCCAAAGCAGGCGATCCGCCCTTCCGCGATCCTCGGATACCATTCGGCCTTCTGCGCTTCGGTGGCCCCATTCTTGAGCGCGCTCGCAAACATCCCCACGTTGATCGAGAAGATCGAGCGATAGGCCGGCGCGGCATAGGCCATGATGTTCACCACGCGGGCATATTGCGTCATGTTGAGCCCCGCGCCGCCATATTCCTCCGGCACCGAGAGGCCGAACAGCCCCATTTCGCGCATTTCGTTGAGGATCGCGTCCGGCACCCGGTCCTCCGCGATCACCTGCGGCTCGGCAGGGATCAGCCGCTCTCGGACGTAACGGGTGAGCTGTTCTGCGAACTGCTCGAAGGTCTCTTCGTCCATGCCTGCGGTGCGCGGGGCGGCGAGGTTGGCGGGGGCATTCATGGTGGCAATCATCCTTGAGCAGGCATGCGAT